>NZ_JAAQOK010000029.1:0-65513 GCF_011683705.1 Enterobacter sp. 725m/11
AGATGTGTATAAGAGACAGGCTTATTATATTTGCGGCTATTAAACCTTCTTCTATAGAATATATTTCACCAAAGGTATCATCGTAATGATAAAGTCACTCTTAGCGGTATTAATAGCTGGTGCTGCCATCCTGCTTTCTGCGTGTACTTCAACTGCTCAGCGCATGGCCGAATGTGAGCGCCAGGGCATTAGCAAAGATACCTGCTACCTGGCTGAGCAAAATCGCCAGAATGCTTATAATGAAGCCGCACAAAATGCAGCATGGGCGAACGCGCGTGATGCCGCAGCGGGTACGGGTATCTGGGCTAAAAAAGACGCGAAACAACATGCTCAGGCGGCCAAAGCGGTACACGCCTTTAAATGGGAAGGAATGAAGATCACAATTAAAGGCGAGATCCTGGATGTCGATGGCGTATTGGGCGCGCTGGATGAAAATGAGCCTCAGGCAAAAGTTTATTCACAAGGGCTATACACCTTCATTTACTATCCTGCTAAAGGCAAATTAGCGGTGAGTAAAGAAGGAAAGTTCGAAGGCTACGCAACAAAGATTAAATAGAAACAGAGGCGACACCTGTCGCCTTTTTTAATTTGCAGGCCTTAACGTATTACTCTAGCTGCCACGCCCCGGCATCAATAAGCGATGCGGTTCCCGTCCAGGCAAACATTGCCAGTTCGCGCGCCCCTTCATCAGGATAAATGCGGCTGCTCAGGCACGCCTCCCCTTCATTGACAAACACTTCCACTGACGAGCTGTCAACGAACAGGCGCAGGCTTAGCGTGTCGTTCAGGTTCAGCGCGACGCTTCGGGTACCGCACAGGCCATACTGCGGATAATAACGCTCCAGCACCAGGCGCTGCATCTGCGCATCAACGTAGAGACGGAATCCGTCGCCAAGACGAATGCCGTACTGCTCCGCGCTGCTGTTAGCACAGTCCCACTGCAGAATGACCTCCATCGCATCGCAGCTTTCCACCTGAACGATCTGCTGATTGTTGAGCGTGCTCACCGGCCAGGGGAACCACGCTCCCCGCAAGCTTTCCACTTCTCTGGCTGGCCGCATCTGCAGGCGGTTATCCGCGCTTAGCGTCAGCTCGCGCGGTAAGGAGAGCATGCCAGCCCACCCGTCCTGCTGTTCCGGAAGGGGAGATTCCCACATGTCCAGCCAGCCGATAACGATGCGGCGGCCGTCAGGCGTCAGGAAGCTTTGCGGCGCATAGAAATCATGCCCGCTATCCATCTCCACAAACTCACCTTCACGCGCGAAAGGTTGGCCGGGCTGCCACTCCCCCAGCAGGTAACCGCTCTGGAAAAGGTTGCGATTTTTGAATCCCTCCGCAGCCAGCCCCTGAGGTGAAAACATCAGCACGCGTTTGCCATTGAGGGTGAAAAAGTCCGGGCATTCCCACATATAACCCATCTCTTTTTCAGCCACCGCAAGCACGCCCATATCCTGCCATTCGCGCAGGTCGTCAGAACGGTAAACACGCACCTGGCCCGTCTCGCCATCCCGCGCGCCGACAACCATGTACCAGCGCTCCCCTTCCCGCCACACTTTTGGATCGCGAAAGTGATGCAGCCCAGGCGGCGTGTCAACGATCGTTCCTTGCCGCGTAAAATGGACGCCATCACGGCTGGTTGCCAGACACTGCACCTGGTAAAGGTTAGCCTCGTCATCCGGATCGCCGTGGAATTTGTGGCCGGTATAAATCAGCGCCAGCGTATCGCCATCCACCACCGCCGAGCCGGAAAAACAGCCGTCCTTATCCTCTGGCCCTTCCGGTGCCAGCGCCACCGGGAGGTGTTCCCAGCGAACTAAATTCTTGCTGCGCGCATGGCCCCAGTGCATCGGCCCCCACTGGGTCGAGTACGGATGATGCTGGTAAAACGCGTGATACCAGCCGTCAAACCACACCAGACCATTCGGGTCGTTCATCCAGCCGGCCCGCGCGGCGAGGTGGTAACGCGGATACCAGCGCAGGTTAAGATCGCCGCTTTTGGCCTGTAATGATTGTTCAGCTTTGGCAATGGAATACATCATTTGTTTACTCTTTTCAGTCAGATAGTGGAGGGTTGCGGCATGAGCGGGTCAGAAGAAGACTTACCCGAGCGCAACAGGAAGATGGAGATAAGCGTGGTGCTGAACACTAACAGCCCCATAATGAGATAGGATTGGGCAAAGCCGTATTTCTCATAGCTGTAACCCGCCAGCGGCGACAGCACAGACGCAATCACCGAGCTTGTACAGGCAAAGCCCACCAGATAGAGCGTGGAAGAGAGTCGCTTATCAAAATGTAAGCTGTTGTATTTAAATACCGAGACCAGCAATACGGGCAGTTCTACCGCGTGCAGCAGCTTGGTAATGGAGATGAGCACCGGCCCCTCAACCAGACCAGATGCCACCATACGCATTGCCATCACCATTCCCGCGAATATCAGGCCGTTTTTCGCGCCGAGGCGGTTCACCAGCCACGGAGCGCAAAACATGCCCGCCGCCTCAAGGAAAACCTGGAAGGAGTTGAGATAGCCGTACATCGCGTTCCCTTCCTGCAACGTCGGGAACTGTGATGAGAAATAGACCGGGAACTGCTGATCGTAAACGCCGTAAATGCAGGTGCCGATAACGAAAAACACCAGCGCCCAGAAACGCGGCAGCGTCAGCAGGCGCAATGCGTCTTCCAGCGTCACCTTGCCACCGGACACCGCTTCCTGCATGGCGTGCGGTGCGGAAGAGACCCGCAGGCGCGCGAGCAAAACAAAAAACACCAGCCCGGCGCCGCTCGCGACAGCGAAATTCAGCTTCGGATTGATGTTAAACAGGAGCCCCGCAAAAAAGGTTGCCGCCGCCCAGCCAAGCGATCCCCACATTCTCGCCTTGCCAAACTCAAACTGGCTCTGACGGGCCACGCGTTCGGTATAGGATTCCAGCACCCCAATCCCACCGTTAAACGTCAGGCCAATAAAAATCCCACCGAAAATACTGCCCAGCAACACGTTAATTTGCAGCAGATAGCCAAACAGCAAAAAGGCCGGACCGGAAAGAATAAGCAGACTGGTCAGAAACCAGAGCAGGTTTTTGCGCAGGCCGAGTTTGTCCTGAATAAATCCATAGCAGATTTGAGCAAACAGCGCGGAGACGGAAAGCACGGCATAGATAACGCCCGTATCCCCCGCTTTTAACCCCACTTCCTGGTGGAGCCAGATAGAGAGCAACGAGCCGGAAGATGACCAGGTGACAAAAAAGAAAAACAGTAATGCGCTCAGTAAGGGATAGCTGTGAGAGTGATGCGTTTTCATCATGGCATTCTCGTGTTGGAGTAATGACCAAATGGTAACGTTAACATCCATGCTTTCTCATGCTGCCTGATGAAGATTTATGATGTTAATCACGAAAGTTAACGTTAACATTAAGGAAGTGAGATCGCGATCATAAATTTATCACTGAGGTAAGCATGACTTAACCTGGTCATCAGCCTTCCTTTTACATCAGCGACTTAGTTGTATACCCTCTCACAGAGCATTAACGGAGTAAGAAAATGGCTTCCCTGAAGGACGTCGCAAAGCTGGCTAACGTATCGCTGATGACGGTTTCCCGCGCGCTTAACAGCCCGGAGCGCCTTAAACCGGAAACGCTGGCGCGCGTACAGTGGGCTATCGAGCAAACCAGCTACGTTCCCGATCTGTCCGCCAAGAAAATACGCGGCGCGAATGCTTCGCCTAAAACCATAGGCGTGCTGGCGCTCGATACGGTCACGACACCTTTTTCGGTGGAGATTACGCTGTCCATTGAAGAGACGGCCAGGATGCACGGCTGGAATAGCTTCGTCATGAATATGTTTGCTGACGACAATCCGGATGCCATTGTCGATCTTCTGCTCTCCCACCGGCCAGACGGGATTATCTACACCACGATGGGGTTACGTCAGGTTCCTCTTCCTGCCAAGCTGCTCACCCTCCCCTGCGTGCTGGCCAACTGCGAGAGTGTCGGTGAAAAGGTCGCCAGCTATATCCCGGATGATGAACAGGGGCAGTACACCGCCGTCAGGGCATTACTCGCAGAAGGCTATCGGCAGCCCCTGTGTCTGCATTTACCTGTGGGCCATCTGGCCACAACCCGACGCCGTCAGGGGCTTGAACGCGCCTGCCGTGAAGCCGGAATCGACCCGGACAGCCTGGAACATGAATATATGGCGCACGGGGATGAGCATTATCGTGATATTCCGACCGCATTGCTGGCGCGTATCCGGAACGGCATCCCGCGGTTTGATTCCGTTATCTGCGGTAACGATCGTATCGCGTTTATGGTGTACCAGACGCTGCTGGCGCAAGGGCTTCGCATCCCTGAGGATGTCGCGGTTATCGGCTATGACAATATGGTGGGCATTGGCGAGCTGTTTTTGCCGCCTCTTTCAACGGTTCAGTTGCCCCACTACGAAATTGGTCGCCTGAGCGCCCTGCACATTATTAACGGAGCACAACACCGGGAAACGACGCGCGTTGAAAGTCCATTTTTAATGCGTGATTCCATTGTACGCGCCATGTGACTACCGCTTTTTGTCGTTGATGGAAAAAGAAGGGGGTATGAAGGCAGCATACCCCCTTCTTTTGTCAGCCAATGGCACGATTTGTCACACTCTTTTCTGTCATTTAACAACCCAAACAAACGCCGAATAAGCAATTGTTTTTATTGCCAATAAAGTGCAATTTTCTTTTTAAAAATGGTGATATTGCCTCTCCTGTGCTCCATGTCACAAAACAGTAAACAAATTAACCATTGAGCCCCGTGACAAAAGGCTCTATATTGGCGGCGTTTTTTTCAGGCCCCATCTGTTTTTTAACTTTTTATTCAATCGTGGCTCATAGCGAAGCGGCGGTTGTAGGAGTGATATGATGACGGATAAAGTCCGTATTGACACCGTAGATGCCCACAAAAGCAACGAAACCTATCTGGCCCGTCAGGCCGAGTTTGAATCTAACGTCAGGAGTTATCCGCGCAAACTGCCTTTAGCGATTACTAAAGCAGAAGGCGTGTGGATCACCGATGCAGATAATAAAGAATACCTTGACTGTTTAGCAGGCGCAGGGACCCTTGCGCTTGGCCATAACCATCCTGATGTGCTGAAAAGCATCCAAAATGTCATTACCAGCGGCTTGCCGTTACACACTCTGGATCTGACTACGCCTCTGAAAGACGCGTTTTCTGAATATCTGCTCTCTCTGCTGCCTGGTCAGGGCAAAGAGTACTGCCTGCAGTTCACCGGTCCATCCGGTGCCGACGCCGTTGAAGCGGCGCTGAAGCTGGCGAAAAAAGTGACCGGCCGTAGCGGTATCATCAGCTTCTCCGGCGGTTACCACGGCATGACCCACGGCGCACTGTCCGTGACCGGTAACCTGTCTCCGAAAGAAGCGGTTGACGGTATGATGCCAGAAGTGCAGTTCATGCCTTACCCGCACGAGTACCGCTGCCCGCTGGGTATCGGTGGTGAAGCGGGCGTGAAAGCGCTGACTTACTACTTCGACAACCTGATCAACGACGTTGAAAGCGGCGTGCGTAAGCCTGCCGCGGTCATCCTGGAAGCCGTTCAGGGCGAAGGCGGCGTGAACCCGGCTCCGGCTGAGTGGTTGCAGCGCATTCGTAAAGTGACTCAGGAACACGGCATTCTGCTGATCCTCGACGAAGTTCAGGCTGGCTTTGCCCGTACCGGTAAATTCTTCGCCTTCGAACACGCGGGCATCGAGCCAGACATCATCGTGATGTCTAAAGCGGTTGGTGGCGGTCTGCCGCTGGCCGTGCTCGGTATCAAAAAGCAGTTCGACGCATGGGCGCCAGGCCACCACACCGGTACTTTCCGCGGCAACCAGCTGGCAATGGCAACCGGCCTGACGACGCTGAAAATCCTGAAAGACCAGAACATCGCGGGCAAAGTGGCTGCACAGGGCGAATGGCTGAAAGGCCAGCTGAAAGAGATGGCAAAACGTTATCCGGTCATCGGTCACGTGCGCGGTCTGGGCATGATGATCGGTATCGAGATCGTTAAGCCACACGAAGCTGCTGACCATATGGGCTGCTTCCCTGGCGACGGCGAGCTGTCTGCGCTGATTCAGAAGAAGTGCTTTGAAGCCGGTCTGATTCTGGAGCGTGGTGGTCGTAACGGTATCGTTCTGCGCCTGCTGCCTTCCCTGCTGATCAGCGACGAAGAGCTGAAAATCTTCCTGGATAAATTCGAGCAGGCACTGCTTGCTGCGGGCGTTCGCCCGGCGTAACCGGAGTAGTTGATTACGATGTCAGATTCAAACCCAATTTTGTTCTCCTCTGCGCAGAGCATTGAAGCTTACCAGCAGGCGATTGAACAAAGCACTCAGGCTGTGATGCAGTGGCTGAAGCAGCCTGAGATGTACCAGGGAAAAACGGTCGCGGAACTGCGCGACCGTATTAAGCTGGATTTCAACCCGAAAGGGCTGGGCAACGAAGCGGCGATTGAACGCGCCGTGGAGTTCTTCCTGAAAGACAGCTTGTCCGTTCATCACCCGCAGTGTGTGGCGCACCTGCACTGCCCAAGCCTGGTGGTAAGCCAGGCGGCGGAAGTGCTGATCAACGCCACTAACCAGAGTATGGACTCCTGGGATCAAAGCCCGTCCGCAACCATTATTGAGATCAAACTGATCGAGTGGCTGCGTACCCGCGTGGGTTATCAGGCTGGCGACGCGGGTGTCTTCACCAGCGGCGGTACCCAGAGCAACCTGATGGGTCTGATGCTGGCGCGTGACGCATTCTTCGCGCGTCAGGGCCACTCCGTTCAGCAGGACGGTCTGGTGGGCGATCTGCGCAAAATTCGCGTGCTGTGCTCCGAAAACGCGCACTTCTCCGTGCAGAAAAACATGGCGCTGATGGGCCTGGGCTATCAGTCAGTAGTGCAGGTGAAAACCGACGAGTTCTCCCGCATGGATCTGACCGATCTGGCGGCAAAAATCGAGCAGTGCAACGCGAACGGGGAGCAGATTCTGGCCATCGTCGCGACGGCAGGTACTACCGATGCCGGTGCTATCGATCCGCTGCGTGCCATTGCTGAACTGGCGGCGAAGCAGAACATCTGGGTACACGTTGACGCGGCCTGGGGCGGCGCGCTGCTGATGTCCGATCAGTATCGTCACTACCTGGACGGCATCGAGCTGGTGGATTCCGTCACCCTGGACTTCCACAAGCAGTTCTTCCAGACCATCAGCTGCGGCGCGTTCCTGCTGAAAGAAGCGCGTCACTATGAGCTGATGCGCTATCAGGCGGCCTACCTGAACTCTGAGTTCGACGAAGAAGCGGGCGTGCCTAACCTGGTGTCCAAATCTCTGCAGACCACCCGTCGTTTCGACGCGCTTAAGCTGTGGATGAGCCTGGAAGCGCTGGGTCAGGAGCAATACGCGGCGATCATCGATCACGGCGTAACGCTGGCGCAGCAGGTTGCGGCCTACGTGAAAGAGCAGCCTGCTCTGGAACTGGTTATGCAGCCGCAGCTGGCAAGCGTGCTGTTCCGCTTCCGCGGTCAGGTGCAGATGGATGACGCGGGTATCGCCCTGCTGAACCAGAAAATTGGTGACGCGCTGCTGGAATCCGGCCGTGCCAACGTTGGCGTGACCGAGCATAACGGCGTGACCTGCCTGAAGCTGACGCTGCTGAACCCAACCGTGACGCTGGAAGATATTAAAATCCTGCTGTCTCTGGTTGAGCGCACCGCGCAGGAAGTTCTGGCTAAGTAATATAAAATCCCTCTTCCGCCGGGAGAGGGGTTATCTTTATACGCCTGCCCACCACATTCTGATTTTCAATCCCCAGTAGCTCGTCCAGCCCGTTGTGGTACTGACTACTTTCCCCTTTGACACAATCACCAGCGTCGGCGTTACGCTCACCTGCCACTGCTGCGACACGGCGCCGTTTGCATCGTTAATCACCGGCATACTCAGGTTTTTCTTTTCAGCCCAGCGAGCGAGCTTTGCATCATCACCGGAGCGCATGGCAATGCTCACGACGTTACCGCCCTCTTTTGCCAGCTTATCGACCGCAGGTGTCGTATAACGACAGATGCTACACCAGGTTGCCCAGACGTAAATCAGCAGGGGGCGCTCCTTGCTGAGCGCCGCGATATCGTGAATGTTACCGTCGATACTCTGCATAGGCGTTGCGCTAAAGCTGGCGGGTAATGACGGCTTTCGGTATTGATCCACGCCCCACATGACCGCCAGCGTAAGCAGAATGAGTATGATCCCTTCCCGCGCCCAGCGGCGCAGGCGACTCAATTTACGGTTATCCATTATGACCTCTCGATTTAACGGAGGTCATCTTAGCGGGCTATTCGGCGTCATGCTGTAAAGAAGTGTCGCGTCACTTTATTCCGGGGTATAGCCGTAGTTGTAATGGCTATAACCCGAGTGGTAATAGAACGCAGCGGATTTCACAATATCATTGAGAATCGCGCCTTCAACCTGGACGCCCATCTGCTGCAGACGCTTCCGACAGTTTTCGATCTCTTTGACGCTGGTTTTACCGAAACGGGCAACCAGCAACGTGGTTGCCGCGGCTCTGGCGACGAGTAGCGCATCCGTCACGGCCAGCACCGGTGGCGTGTCGACAATCACGATGTCGTACTCTTTGTCTATTCGCGACATTACCGTCTGGAAGCGCTCATTCATGAGCAGCTCGACAGGATGTGAAGGCTGAGGTCCACAGGTCAAGACATCAAAGCCACCTTTCTCGAAGCGTTGAATCGCATCCTGCCACTCTACGCTTCCCCCCAGCACGCCGGACAACCCATGCTGGTTGTTCAGTTTGAAAATATTGTGAACATATCCCTTGCGCATATCCGCATCAATAAACAGTACCCGTTGACCTGCCTGAGCGGCAATCGACGCCAGCGAGGTGCTAACCAAAGTCTTTCCGCAGTCCTGCGAAGGGCCTGAAATCACCACTATCCGATTAACGGCATTCATCATGGTAAAATGCAGACTGGTGCGTAACCCGCGCACCGCCTCGACAAATATATCCGCCGGACGGTCAACGGGCAGGAAAGGTACGTTTGACGTCCTGTGCTTCCAGTGGGAAGCAAACAGCGTCCTTCTGCGCAAATGCGTTTTTTTCCATAGCCACACTGAACGCGGGAGCGTAGCCAGAAGAGGCATTCCCTGCGCTTCCAGCTGTTCAGAAGAGGTGATGCCCCGTTTAAACGCAGAGCGCACCAACACCGTTCCTGCAGAGAACATTAATCCCACCAGCATACCGCACACAATGATAATCACTTTGTGCGGTTTGACGGGTCCAGGCTGCGTTACTGCCGGGTCAATGATCCGCACGTTTCCGATGGCGCTGGAGCGCGAGATATTCAGCTCCTGCTGACGCGTCAGCAGCTGCAGGTAGATGGTGCGCCCGGACTCAACGTCACGGCTTAAACGCAAAATTTCCTGCTGCGTAGAAGGCATGGATGAGACACGGTTATTCAGACGCGTACGTTCCTGCTCCAGGGTCTGTTTTTTTTCCCGTAAGGCGCGGTAGGTTGGGTGATCCTTTTTGAAAAGCTGAGAAACTTCTGCTTCGCGGAACGTCAGCTCGTTAAGCTGATTTTCCACATTAACAACCTGATCGAGAACCGTCTTCGCCTCAAGGGATAGATCGACAGAATCGCGCTGCTCTCTGTAGGCGTTCAGTCGTGCTTCGGCTTCATCCAGTTCGCGCCTGATTTTAGGTAATTGGTCCTGTAAAAACGTCAGGCTGCGGGTATCTTTAGCTTCCTGGCGCGCAATATTCTGGCTGAGATAATTTTCAGCAATGGTGTTGAGCACCACGGCGATCTTGTCAGGGTCCTCGCCCGTCAGCGTTAAGGTAATAATTCCGCTCTGCTTCGCCGACTCAGAAACAATGAGTCGGCGCTGAAGGGCGTTAATTGCTTCAAGCTTTGTGACGGTTTTGAGGGCAAACCGGGTGCCTGGTGCCGCACTGAGCGAGGTGACAAGCAGCGTTACTCCGTCTTTAACCAGCGTTTTCCCAACAACGCCATCAGCCTCAAGCGTTTTTCCTTCGAGGTGATACCGGCCCTGCTCCTGAACGGTCAGTAAAAGTTCCTGTGGCTTGTCTTCCAGAAGAGGAAGGGTAAGCGCACCAATTGTCAGTTCATCGGCTTTACTCCCTCGTTCCAGCAGCGGCCCAATGACGGGCAGCACGCGCCGTTTGACGCTGTACGTTAGCCCCAGCTTATCAACGGTCTCTCCCAGAATCATCCGCGACTTGAGCAGCAAGAGTTCGGGCGCAACATCAGGTGAAAGATCGGTACCAAACTGGCTTAAGCTTTTGAGCAACGAGTTGTCCTGCTTCGCTTCTATCTGCACAAGGGCATCAGCCTGATAGATCGGTGTGACGCTATACGCATAGATCCCGGCGCATACGGTGAACAGGAGCGTGATGCACGCTATCATTACCCGATGATCAAACATCTCAGCCAACAGCTGAATGAGATCAATTTCATTATCATGCGGTGTCGCAGCACCAAATTTGTCTGATTTATGAGACGACATTACTGCTTCATTCCTTGTTGACGCAAACGACGAGCCCATTCCTGACTGGCTTTTCCTAACTGCTCGAAAACATATTCGAAGGCTTCCCGGCTTTTGCGATACGGGTCGGGTATGTCCTTTGTTTCCAGCCACTGACCAAACAACAGCGATTTCCCCCGATTCTCCGGCGCCACTGAGGCAATAAAACGGAGATGCTCTGGCTCCATCACCAGAATCAAATCGGATTTTTGTAACAGAAAACGTGTGACCTTACGCGCCACGTGACCTTCCAGCGAAACGCCATGACGTAAGGCGACTGCCTTTGCAGTCGCATCCGCCGGGCGTCCTTCAAGCCCGAAAATACCTGCCGAGGCCACCTGCGCGTCGGGTAGCTGCTGGCGCAACAGCCGCTCACCAATCGGTGAACGGCAAATATTGCCGGTGCAAACCACGAGAATTGAATTGAACATTATTGCGGCCACGACCTGATGTAACGGACGGTTTCGGTCAGGTCATGTACGCCACTGATGGTGGGTACCAGCTGGGCGATCACACGATTCCAGCGTGAAAGCGGTGCCGTCGTGACATAGACAATGTCGTACGGTTCCAGCTCGAATTCTGTGCTCAGCACCATGGCTGAGGCATCTTCCGCATTGAGTTGATAGATGTTGGCGATTTTATCTTTCTCGCCTTTTCGTGAAACCGGGCGAATAACAAAAATCCCGGTTGCATCGGCCATATTCTGGTTCAGCCCGCCTGCATTCCCCAGGGCTTCGGCCAGCGTCATGCCGCTACGATCCATCTTAAGGGTGCTCTGTTTAACCACCTCGCCCATCACAAACACTTTCAGCGCGTCGTTCCGGGGAACAAACAGGATATCTCCCGGATAAAGCAGCTTATTTTGGGTTAAATCGCCATGTTGCATCAGAGCATAGAGGGAAAGGCGTGAGTCCTGGCCATCATGCGTGAGCACGACGTTACGCCAGTCGGCATCCGCAGAGAGACCGCCCGCGGCGTTCACCGCATCCATTACCGTCAATGGAATATTGGTTATTGGCTGCTGGCCCGATTTCTCAACCTCTCCGGTGATATAGGCTTTTTGAGAACGGAAGGAGGCAACGCTGACGTCCACCTGAGGGCTCTCAATGACCTCATCCAGCCGCGCGGTGATCTCCTCACGTACCTGCGAAACCGTTTTGCCCGCCACTTTCAGCTTGCCAACGTAGGGGTAGAAAAGCGTACCATCGGCGTTAACCCAGTTACCCGCGTCGCTCGCGCTACGGTACTGCCCTGCGGGCGTCGTGAGTTCAGGGTGATCCCAGACGGTGACCGTCAAAATGTCCCCTGAGCCAATGCGGTATTCCCAGTTTTTGAGCTGCTCATCCAGAGTAGGATTTGCCTGAGATTTAGAAACGGGTGGGCGCAGTTTTTCAATCAATCCAGGGGTTAAAGGAAAAACTTCCACGCGTTTGTCCAGCGGATCGTTAATTTCCTCACCGGTAGTGACTTTTTTCCCGGAAAGACTTAAGTTCTGGCCTGGTGAAAATACACATCCTGTTAGCTGGCTGAGCGTCAGAAAGGACAGTAAAAGAGCAGTTGTATTTTTCATTTATATAAAATGTTGATTTATCGTTGCGCTGGGTAGTTAACTCGCAAAAAAAAGCAAGCAAGATCTTGAAATATCGTTATTTATTATTTCCCCGTGACACTGTAAAACACACGTTCGCTGTTGTTTAAAAAGTTAAAAAACAGCGCACAATTGCGCAAGAAAACGGAGAGTAATAATACTTTATGCGCCGCGATATTAAATGTTATCCCTTACGAAAGCATTCGCTTAACGGTGCTATTTTGACGTATAAACTTATTTTCAGAATAGATTAATAAAATAATAAAAATAACAAATATTCCGCACAATCAACATTCACCGCAATGATGAGCAACACCGTTATCGACTACCCAAACCCCTCCACTTTTGTTACATTTTTTATCAAACGCATCATGCTTTGATACTTAAAATAGACCGTCTGTCTTGTGCTGGGTGCCCTGCAGACGAAAGTCTCTGAAACAATATCACTGGAGAAAAAATGGCTAAGCGTAAATTGCTGCTTCTGGGTGTATTACTGTCTCTGGCGGGCTCCGCGTTTTCTGCCCCGCAAACCGCCGCTGCGCCATCGGGCATCAAGGCCTATGAAGAACAAGAGTTCATCGCCGATTTCACGAAGTTTAAAATCGGCGATACGGCACCGGCGCAGTATCAAACGCCGGAGTACACCATTAAACAGTACCAGCTGCGTAACCTTCCGGCACCGGATGCCGGTACCCACTGGACCTACATGGGCGAAAACTACGTCCTGATTGGCGATGCAGATGGCAAAATCTACAAAGCCTACAATGGAGATATTTTCTATCATCGCTGATACGATCGTAATCCGTCCGTGGCAGGAGAGCGACCGCCCTTTCCTGCGTACGCTCTACCTCCACGCCCGGCGTGAAGCCTGGCCGTGGCTGGA
Source organism: Enterobacter sp. 725m/11 (assembly GCF_011683705.1). NCBI lineage: Bacteria > Pseudomonadati > Pseudomonadota > Gammaproteobacteria > Enterobacterales > Enterobacteriaceae > Enterobacter > Enterobacter sp. 725m/11. The sequence continues at coordinate 13,039 of NZ_JAAQOK010000029.1, forward strand.
CAGTTCTGCGTGGCAGCTTGAAGATTTTGACGCGGCAACCCTGGACGAAGAGATTTGGGTGGCGGAGCAGGATGGGCACCGTCTTGGCTTCGCCTCAGTCTGGACGAACGATAATTTTCTGCACAACCTGTTTGTCGACCCGCAGTATCAGAGCCTGGGCGTCGGACATGTGTTGCTTGAGCACGTACAGAAGACGTTTACCAGCACGGGCTCACTCAAGTGTCTGGTGAAGAATGCGCGGGCTATTACGTTTTACCAGCGGCACGGCTGGCACATTGAGGCGACGGGGAATTCTCCTGAGGGAGAGTACTATCTTATGCATTACCGGCTTGGGTAAAGTCAGGTGGTGCTTCGCTTACCTGACCTACAAAATCGTATTTCGTAGGCCGGGTAAGGCGAAACCGCCACCCGGCAATCCAGCGCTGAGGAATTACACCGCGCGGAAGGCGATTTCACCCGGGATCACTTCACCCTGCCAGTACAGCTGCGCCGCAACGCGCCCCGCCAGTTGGCGATACATCTCAGCGAACTCGCTGTCCGGACGGCTGACGACCGTCGGCTTCCCGCTGTCCAGATCTTCACGCAAGGAAATATGCAGCGGCATCTGCCCCAGCAGTTGGGTGTGATACTGCGCTGCCAGTTTTTCCGCCCCACCCGTACCAAAGATAGGCTCATGGTGTCCGCAGTTGCTGCAGATGTGCATGCTCATGTTCTCGACGATGCCGAGCACCGGCACTTCCACTTTCTCAAACATCACGATGCCTTTTTTGGCGTCGATCAGCGCAATATCCTGCGGCGTGGTGACCACAACGGCCCCCGTTACCGGGATGTTCTGCGCCAGCGTCAGCTGAATGTCACCGGTGCCCGGCGGCATGTCCAGCACCAGATAATCCAGATCCGGCCACATCGTTTCCTGCAGCATCTGCAGCAGCGCTTTGCTGGCCATCGGGCCGCGCCAGACCATGGCGTTATCGTCGGTCACCAGGTAACCGATGGAGTTGGTCGCCAGACCGTGCGCCACGATCGGCGCCATATGCGTGCCGTCCGGCGAGGTTGGACGCTGATTTTCCGCACCCAGCATGTTTGGAATAGACGGACCGTAGATATCGGCATCTAGAATACCGACCTTTGCCCCTTCCGCCGCCAGCGCGAGCGCGAGGTTGACGGCGGTAGAGGATTTACCCACCCCACCCTTACCTGAACTCACGGCGATGATGTTTTTCACCCCATTGACGCCCGGCTGATTTTTCACACGCTTCAGCGTGGCGATGCTGTGGCTCAGCTTCCAGTCAATCGCTTTCGCACCGGTAATGCGCAGCAGCTCGGCGCTGGTCTGCTCTTTCAGCGCGTCAAAGGCGCTGGTCCAGACGAACGGCATCTGCACTTCAACGTGCAGCGTATCGTCCAGCCACGCGACGTGGTGCAACGCTTTCAGCGTAGTGAGGTTATGTTTCAGGGTTGGATGCTGAAAGTTAGCCAGCGTCCCGGCGACCATTGCTCGTAAGGCTTCCGGTGATTTGGCCTGGGATTGAGAACTCATCCCGACTCCTTTGTTCTTGTGAATAAGACCTTAGACAAACAAGTTTACCTGAAAGGCCGTGGTTTGTGCTTACTTAATAATGCCCCTTTTGGTAATATCGAAAACCCTTTTCACAGTTAAAAGAAGTAATGCCTACTATGACTCAAGTCGCGAAAAAAATTCTGGTAACGTGCGCCCTGCCGTACGCCAACGGCTCAATCCACCTCGGCCACATGCTGGAGCATATCCAGGCTGATGTCTGGGTCCGTTACCAGCGAATGCGCGGCCACGAGGTTAACTTCATCTGTGCGGACGATGCCCACGGCACGCCGATCATGCTGAAAGCGCAGCAGCTGGGGATTTCCCCGGAGCAGATGATTGCCGAAATGAGTCAGGAGCATCAGACCGATTTTGCTGGCTTTGACATCAGCTATGACAACTATCACTCCACGCACAGCGACGAAAACCGCGAGCTGTCGGAGCTGATCTACACCCGTCTGAAAGAGAACGGTTTCATCAAAAACCGTACTATCTCTCAGCTGTACGATCCGGAAAAAGGCATGTTCCTGCCGGACCGTTTCGTCAAAGGCACCTGTCCAAAATGTAAATCCCCGGATCAGTACGGCGATAACTGCGAAGTCTGCGGCGCGACCTACAGCCCGACCGAACTGATTGAGCCCAAATCCGTGGTATCCGGCGCCACACCTGTGATGCGTGATTCCGAGCACTTCTTCTTCGACCTGCCGTCCTTCAGCGAAATGCTGCAGGCGTGGACCCGCAGTGGCGCGCTGCAGGAGCAGGTGGCGAACAAGATGCAGGAGTGGTTCGAATCCGGCCTGCAGCAGTGGGATATCTCCCGCGATGCGCCGTACTTTGGCTTCGAAATCCCGAATGCGCCGGGCAAATATTTCTACGTCTGGCTGGATGCGCCAATCGGCTACATGGGCTCCTTCAAGAACCTGTGCGACAAGCGTGGCGACGCCGTCAGCTTCGACGAATACTGGAAGAAAGACTCTACCGCTGAGCTGTACCACTTCATCGGCAAAGACATCGTTTACTTCCACAGCCTGTTCTGGCCGGCCATGCTGGAAGGCAGCAACTTCCGCAAGCCGACCAACCTGTTCGTACACGGCTACGTCACGGTGAACGGCGCCAAGATGTCCAAGTCCCGCGGGACGTTCATCAAGGCCAGCACCTGGCTGAACCACTTCGACGCGGACAGCCTGCGCTACTACTACACCGCGAAGCTCTCTTCCCGCATCGACGATATCGACCTGAACCTGGAAGATTTCGTGCAGCGCGTGAACGCAGACATCGTCAACAAGGTGGTGAACCTGGCGTCCCGCAACGCGGGCTTTATCGCCAAGCGCTTTGACGGCGTAATGGCCGCTGAGCTGGCGGACCCTGCCCTGTACCAAACCTTCACCGACGCGGCAGCCACCATTGGCGAAGCCTGGGAAACGCGCGAGTTCGGTAAAGCAGTGCGTGAAATCATGGCGCTGGCTGACCTGGCTAACCGCTATGTGGACGAGCAGGCGCCGTGGGTTGTCGCTAAACAGGAAGGCCGCGATGCCGATCTGCAGGCCATCTGCTCCATGGGCATCAACCTGTTCCGCGTGCTGATGACGTACCTGAAGCCGGTTCTGCCGCAGCTGGCAGCCCGCGCTGAAGCGTTCCTGAACACCGAACTGACCTGGGATGCAATGGCGCAGCCGCTGCTCGGCCACAAGGTGAACACCTTTAAGGCGCTGTATAACCGCATCGAGATGAAGCAGGTTGAAGCGCTGGTCGAAGCCTCTAAAGAAGAGGTGAAAGCGGCTGCAGCACCGGTAACCGGCCCGCTGGCGGACGATCCGATTCAGGAAACCATCACCTTTGATGATTTCGCTAAGGTCGACCTGCGCGTGGCGCTGATTGAAAACGCAGAATTCGTGGAAGGCTCTGACAAGCTGCTGCGCCTGACGCTGGATCTCGGCGGCGAGAAGCGCAACGTCTTCTCCGGCATCCGTTCTGCCTACCCGGACCCGCAGGTGCTGATCGGCCGTCAAACCGTGATGGTCGCTAACCTGGCGCCGCGCAAAATGCGCTTCGGCATTTCCGAGGGGATGGTGATGGCAGCAGGCCCTGGCGGGAAGGATATCTTCCTGTTAAGCCCAGACGAAGGCGCGAAGCCGGGCCAGCAGGTGAAATAACAAAAAAGCCGGAGATAATCTCCGGCTTTTTTTATGGTTTCGGGTGATGCACCCGATGGGTCAGCCCGCGCAGGAAATTACGCAGAAACTGGTCGCCGCACTCGCGGTAATTTTTGTGGTCCGGCGCGCGCATCATGGCAGTAATTTCCGGCATCGACACGCGGTATTTCTGCTCGGTCATGATCGCCTGGATATCGTCCGTTTTCAGCGAGAAGGCGATACGCAGCTTTTTCAGCACCGTGTTGTTGTTCACGCGACGCTCCAGCGCCAGCTCGGGCGCGGAGTCATCTTTTCCACGCTTATCGTAAATCAGCCCGTTCAGAAAACCCGACAGAATGATGTCCGGGCAGCGGACGAAGCCCTCTTCGTCCTCTTTGGTCATCCAGGTATCAAAATTTGCAGACGTGGATTCCATGTCGGACAGCGCAAGAATGCGCACCATGTCGTTATTGTTTGCTTTCAGGGTGTAGCGCAGGCTACGAAGAATATCGTTACTTAGCATAGAGCCTTCGAATGTCGATGATGCAATGGCGCGCAGTGTACCAGTTTTACAGGCCAATCGCCTCTTTCAAACTTTTCAGATAGCGGCGGCTGACGGGGACGGTCTGCCCGGCGCGCAGCACCAGCTCGGCCTGGCCGTTATCTTCCAGACGGATCTCCTTCAGGTGTGCCATGTTCACCAGATACTGACGGTGACAGCGAATCAGCGGCGTGCGGCTCTCCAGCGTGCGCAGGGTCAGCTCGGTAAACCCTTCGTTCCCTTCCGCGCTGGTGACAAACACCCCGCTCAGGCGGCTGCTGACAAACGCCACATCATCCATTTGCAGCAGATAAATCCGGCTGTGCCCGGTGCAGGGGATAAATTTCAGCGGCTGCTGGTTCTCCGGCAGCAGCGTGACGTCCTGGACGGTTCGCTCCTGGCGTAAGCGGGTGAGCGTTTTTTCCAGCCGCTTCTCTTCAATCGGCTTGAGTAAATAATCGAACGCGTGCTCCTCAAAAGCCTTAACGGCATATTCGTCGAACGCCGTCAGAAACACGATGTAGGGACGATGCGCCGGGTCGAGCATGCCGACCATCTCCAGCCCGCTGATGCGCGGCATCTGAATGTCGAGGAACAGCACGTCCGGGCGCAGCTTGTGCACCGCACCGATGGCCTCAATGGCGTTGGCGCACTCCCCCACAATCTCAATGTCTGGCTGCTCCTGCAGCAGAACGCGCAGGTTTTCCCGTGCCAGCGGCTCGTCATCCACGATCAGCACTCTTAACATGCGTTTTCCTCCAGCGGCAGTCGAACGGTAATACGGGTAAAACGGTCAGGCTCGCAGGCGACGGTAATGCCACAGTCGTCGCCAAAATGGGCGCGCAGACGTTTATCCACCAGGCTCATCCCTAATCCGCCCGAAGCGGAAGGCTGGTACAGCCCGGCGTTATCTTCAATATCCAGCACCAGATGGTGGTTAAAACGGCTGGCGGCAATGGTTATTTCCCCTGTCCCCAGCAGCTGCGAGGTACCGTGCTTGATGGCGTTCTCCACAATAGGCTGCAGGGTAAAGGCCGGAAGATGCTGATACGCCAGCTCGTCCGGAACGGAGAGCGACACCTGCAGGCGGGACTGAAACCGCGCCTGCTCAATTTGCAGATAGGCATTCACGTGCTCAATTTCGTCGGCGAGGGTAACGATCTCTGACGGGCGCTTCAGGTTTTTACGGAAAAAGGTCGACAAAAACTGCACCAGCTGCGCGGCCTGATCGCTGTCGCGGCGGATCACCGCTTTTAGCGTGTTGAGGGCATTAAACAGGAAATGCGGATTGACCTGGGCATGCAGCAGCTTAATTTCAGACTGCGTCAGCAGGGCTTTCTGCCGTTCATATTGCCCCGCAAGAATTTGCGCGGAAAGAAGCTGGGCGATCCCTTCCCCCAGCGTGCGGTTGATGGAGCTGAACAGACGGTTTTTCGCCTCATACAGCTTGATGGTGCCCATCACCCGCTGATTTTCCCCGCGCAGCGGAATGACGAGCGTGGAGCCCAGCTTGCACTGCGGATGCAGCGAGCAGCGGTAAGGCACTTCGTTACCGTCGGCATACACTACTTCGCCGGTTTCAATGGCGCGCAGCGTATAGGTCGACGAGATCGGTTTGCCCGGCAGGTGGTGATCGTCTCCGGTGCCGGTAAACGCCAGCAGCTTTTCGCGATCGGTAATGGCCACCGCACCGATATCCAGCTCTTTATAAAGTACCTGCGCGACCTTCATGCTGTTCTCTTCGTTAAACCCCTGGCGCAGGATCCCTTCGGTCGAGGCGGCAACCTTCAGCGCCGTGGCGGAAAAGGCCGAGGTGTACTTCTCAAACATGGCGCGCTTGTCGAGCAGAATACGCATAAACAGCGCCGCGCCGACGGTGTTGGTCACCATCATCGGGGCGGCAATACTGCTGACCAGGTGCAGCGCATCCTCAAACGGGCGGGCAATCAGCAGAATGATCGCCATCTGCGCCATTTCAGCCACAAATGTAATGGCCCCGGCGGTAAGCGGGCTAAACACCTTGTCCGGGCGACCGCGCTTAATCATATAGCTGTGCACCAGGCCACCAAGCAGCCCTTCGACGATCGTCGAGATCATGCAGCTGAGCGCCGTCATCCCGCCCATGGAATAGCGATGCAGCCCACCAGTTAAACCGACAAGACCACCGACGACCGGGCCGCCCAGCAGCCCGCCCATCACCGCGCCGATGGCGCGCGTATTAGCAATAGAGTCTTCGATGTGGAGGCCGAAGTAGGTCCCCATGATGCAAAAAATAGAGAAGGTGACGTAGCAGAGCAGCTTGTGCGGCAGGCGTACGGTGACCTGCATCAGCGGAATGAAAAGACGCGTTTTGCTCATCAGCCAGGCAATGACCAGAAACACGCACATCTGCTGAAGCAACAGCAGCACCAGGTTAAACTCGTACATACTCAAAACCGCACACGCTAAAAAACGCGTAACATACACGGATGCGGCTGAACTTTCTTTGAAGCGCCCCAAAAAAGCGCAAAATCGTGTCCGTTATCACATCTTTTTCTGCACATCGTGCATGGTTCGCATCATTTGTTTAAAAATTAATCAACTCTTCCTGGTTCGGCAAAGTGGGTCTACAGTTAAGCTGGGGACGCGTAAGCCAGGGGGCAAATATGGCGCTTTACACAATCGGTGAAGTGGCACTCCTTTGTGATATCAATCCCGTTACCCTACGGGCGTGGCAGCGACGGTATGGATTGCTCAAACCGCAGAGGACGGACGGTGGTCATCGCCTTTTCAACGATGCCGATATCGACCGGATCCGCGAAATCAAAAGCTGGATCGACAACGGGGTGCAGGTCGGGAAAGTGAAGTCCCTGCTGAGCCACGACGACCCGGACACGCAACGCCTCTGGCGCGAGCAGCAGGAAACGCTGCTGCGGCTCCTGCAGGCGGGTAATCTGCAGCGACTGCGCGCCTGGATCAAAGAGCAGGGTCGCGATTATCCGGCGAAAACGCTTATCACCCATCTTTTCATTCCGCTCCGTCGGCGCCTGCAGTGCCAACAGTCTACCCTGCAGGCGCTGCTCAGCATGCTTGACGGGGTGCTGATCAACTATATCGCCGTCTGTCTTGCCTCGGCGAAGAACAAGGCAGGAAAAGATGCGCTGGTGGTCGGCTGGAACGTGCACGATACCACCCGTCTGTGGCTGGAAGCGTGGATCGCCACCCAAAAGGGCTGGCGCGTGGATGTCCTTGCGCACTCGCTGGGGCAGCTCAAACCCGAGTTTTTCGACGGCCAGACCCTGCTGGTCTGGTGTGGCGAAGTGCCGTCCGCCACGCAGCAACAGCTGCTGACGGAGTGGCGTGAGCATGGTTATCCGGTTTATTCCCTTGGCCCGGATGAGCCATAACGGCATTTAATGGTTCATTAACAGCTGCGCTTCACCGTATAATTGTTCCGTTAACAACAGGAGCACATGATGAAGGCAACTAAACTCGCCATTATTACCCTTTTTGTCCTGATGGCCGTAAGCGGTATCGGCGGGGTGATGCTTGCAGGATACTCGTTTATCGTTCGTGGCGGTGTCGGCTGAGGTACAGCGCCAGCCGCTCAAAAAGGCGATCGACAACGATGGCCGCCAGCGCGACCAGCACCGCCCCCTGCACAATATAAGCCGTATTAAACCCGCTTAAGCCGATGATGATCGGCGTTCCCAGCGTATTGGCACCGACCGTAGACGCAATGGTCGCCGTCCCGATGTTAATGATCACCGACGTGCGGATCCCGGCAATAATAACCGGTGCCGCAAGCGGCAGTTCTACCTTGCGCAGCCGCTGCCAGCGGCTCATCCCCATCCCTTCCGCCACGCTTAAAACAGACGCCGGGACCGTCGCAACGCCCGCCAGAGTACCCTGCAGAACGGGCAACACGCCGTACAGAATCAGCGCAATAATCGCGGGCTGCTGACCAAAACCCATAACCGGCACCGCTATCGCCAGCACCGCCACCGGCGGAAACGTCTGTCCAATGGCCGCAACCGTCTCCACCAGCGGACGAAACTCCCGGCCCGCAGGTCGCGTGACCGCGATGCCCGCCCCTACTCCCAGCACCACCGCGATGACGCTTGAGAGCGCCACCAGCCAGAGATGCGCCAGGGCAAGGTTAATAAAGCTCTCCTGCTGATACACTGGCCGCGGTAGCCCCGGAAAAAGAGTGTTAAACAGCGCCGCGCTGTGAGGCATCAGAAACAGTAAGGCGACAAAGAGCGCTACCAGCCAGAGGAGCGGATCACGCAGTGCCTTCACGCGTCACCTCCCCGGCCAGCAGATCGCGAAAATGCAGGCTGCCGCACGGCGCACCCCGGACATCCGCCACGGGCAGGACTTCGCACCGGCGCGCGACAAACGCGGAGAGGGCATCCCGCAGGCTCATCTGCTCCTGTAGCGGTTCCCCGCCGGACGGTGCATTCTCCCGACGCATATAGTCTCCGACCGTCCGCAGGGAGAGCAGCCTGACGCCCAGCTCGCTGCGTCCAAAAAACTCGCGCACAAAGTCATTCTTCGGGCTGGTCAGCAGCGCAAGCGGCGCGCCCTGCTGCACCACCTCGCCGTGGTCCATCAGCACCAGATGGTCGGCCAGGCGCAGGGCTTCATCTATATCGTGCGTCACGAGGACGATGGTTCGACCAAGAATGCGGTGAATGCGGGTCATCTCCGTTTGCAGCGCCCCGCGCGTAACGGGATCCAGCGCGCCAAAGGGTTCATCCATCAGCAGCACCTGCGGGTTAGCCGCCAGCGCGCGCGCCACGCCCACGCGCTGCTGTTGCCCACCGGAGAGCTGGTGAGGATAGCGCTCACGCAACGCGGGCTCCAGCCCCAGCAGAGACATCAGTTCATCAACGCGGTCAGCGATTTTAGCCCGCGACCATTTCTCCAGCTGCAGCACGGTGGCGATGTTCTGTGCCACCGTCCAGTGCGGAAACAGGCCGATAGACTGAATGGCATAGCCCATTCGGCGGCGCAGCTCCAGCACCGGCAGGCTGCGGATCTCTTCCCCGGCAAAGCGAATCAGCCCGCTGTCATGCTCCACCAGCCGGTTGATCATCTTCAGCGTGGTGGATTTTCCCGAGCCCGAAGTGCCAATCAGCACGGAAAATGCCCCCTCGGCAAAGTTCAGGTTCAGATGGCTTGCCGCCGGGCGGCCGGCAAAGGTTTTACTCACATCATGAAATTCAATCATTGGCTCTTCTCCTGAGCAGCGCGAGCCATAAGGCAAACAGGGCGTCGACGACAACCGCCAGCGCAATGGTAGGGACTACGCCTAACAACACCAGATCGAGGGCGCTGCTCAGCAGCCCCTGGAACACCAGCGCGCCAAAGCCGCCCGCTCCAATCAGCGCGGCAATCACCGCCATGCCAACGGTCTGAACTGCCACCACCCGCAAGCTGCGCAGCAGCAGGGGCAGCGCCAGCGGGAGCTGTATCTTCCAGAAACACTGTCGCGCGCTCATCCCCATCGCATGGGCGCTTTCCAGCACATCCGGCGCAACCTGGCTTAAGCCCGCGACTACGCCGCGCACCAGCGGGAGCAGCGCGTACAGCACCAGCGCAATCAGCGCGGGCGTTAACCCCGTTCCGGCGATACCCACCGCGCCCAGCGCGGGAAACGACTTCACCAGCCCGGCCAGAGGGGCAATCAGCAGGCCAAACAGCGCAACGGAGGGAATGGTCTGGATGACGTTGAGTACAGCAAAGATGCTACCCTGACGTGAGGGATGACGATAACACCACATGCCGAGCGGTATCCCGATCAGCAGCGCCGGGATCAGCGTGCCGAAAAGGATCGTCAGATGTTGCGCCAGGGCATCATCAAACACCTCCTGACGGTTGGCGTACTCTTTTAACAGCGAGAGGTTGTTCAGTTCACCACTGAACAATAACAGCAGCGGAATAGACCATATCTGCGCATTAAGCACCCAGCGCCAGACAGAACTGGCGATGAGACGACGAATCGCATCGCTGCTGGCCAGTAAACACAAAGCCAGCCAGAGCCACAGGCCGCTGCCTGGCGTGGTTCTCGCCAGCGGACTTTCCGCCGAGGCCATATGCGTTGCCGCCAGCCCCGCGCTCCAGAACAGCGTGATAAAGAGACCTTCCGAGAGCAGCAGCGTCAGCCACTGCGCCGTTCGCCCTTGCCAGAGCGACAGTGCAACCCACGCGGCCAGCGCAGCCGCCAGCCACCACGGCGTGAACGACCATACGTCCCAGAGAGCACGCCCTTCCCCCGACATCAGGCGGTTAGGCGCGACGTTCACAAACGGTAACGCGACCGCCGCGATGGCCACGCAGGCCAACAGCAGCAGTACGCGGTTATGACATTTTATTGGCACAGCCCTTTCCCGTTACTTCACAAGCCCTTGTTGTTTCAGGAAGTCGGCGGCCACTTTTTTGGCATCCAGTCCCTCGACGGCAATGCTGGCATTCAGCTGTTGCAGCGTTTTTTCATCCAGCTTTTCGAAGACCGGTTTGAGCCATTCAGCAATATCCGGGTAGGCTTTCAGCACCGCCTCACGCACAACCGGGGTAGGAGCGTAAATCGGCTGAACGCCTTTTGGATCGGTCAGGGTTTGCAGGCCCAGTGCCGCGACCGGGCCGTCGGTGCCGTAGGCCATCGCCGCGTTAACGCCGGAGGTTTGCTGCGCCGCCGCCTTAATAGTTACCGCCGTATCTCCGCCCGCCAGCGAGAGCAGCTGCGCCTGGTCGAGCTTGAAGTCGTACGCTTTTTCGAATGCAGGGAGCGCGTCGGGACGCTCGATAAACTCCGCGGACGCCGCGAGCTTGAAGTCGCCCTTCTCTTTCAGGTAGCGGCTGAGATCCGCAAGCGAGGTGAGCTTCCCTTTCTCCGCCACGTCCTTACGCACGGCGATAGTCCAGGTATTGTTGGCCGGGGCCGGGGTCAGCCAGACCAGCTTGTTCTGTTCCGCGTCGAGTTTTTTGACTTTTTCATAGCCAGCTTTGGCGTTTTTCCATGCTGGATCGTTCTCTTCTTTAAAGAAGAACGCGCCGTTGCCGGTATATTCAGGATAGATATCCAGCTCGCCGGAGGTAATCGCGCCGCGCACGACGGGCGTGGTGCCCAGCTGAACTTTATTGACGGTTTTCACGCCGTGGCTTTCCAGCACCTGGAGAATAATATTCCCGAGCAGCGCGCCCTCGGTATCGATCTTTGAGCCCACTTTTACCGGCTCCGCCGCCTGTAACGGCAGGCTTAGCGCCGCGAGTAGCGCCGCAGAAACTACCATCCCCGATTTAATCGTCATTCCGCTATCCTCATTTTTTTGCTGCCTTTTTCAGAGGCTTGAGAGAAAAGCGTAGCTTAAAACGGCGGATTTACCCGGCAAAATGCCTTTTTAGCATAAGGTAAGACGCATCCCCCGATGAACGGGGGATGCAAAGGAGGGAAAGGTTACAGCAGCTCGAACTCGCCTTTATTTACGCGGGCGGAATCCACCCCGATAAAGACGTTAAACTTGCCCGGTTCCGCATCATATTTCATCTGCTGGTTCCAGAACTTCAGCGCATCCACGTCAATCGGGAAGCTGATGGTTTTGGTTTCGCCAGGCTTGAGATTGACCTTCTCAAAGCCGCGCAGCTGCTTCACAGGACGGCTCATCGAGGCGGTGACATCCTGCACGTACATCTGAATCACCGTTGCCCCTTCACGCTTGCCAGTGTTGGTCACCTCGATGCTGGCGGTGACCTTGCCGTCGCGCTTCAGGCTTGGCGCCGACATTTTCACCTCAGAGACCCTGAAGGTGGTGTAGCTCAGGCCATAACCAAACGGGTAGAGCGGGCCGTTAGCTTCGTCAAAATAACGAGACGTGTATTTGTTCGGCTTGTCGGCGTTGTACGGGCGACCGGTGTTCAGGTGGCTGTAGTAAACCGGGATCTGCCCGACGGAGCGCGGGAAGGACATCGGCAGCTTGCCCGACGGGTTGTAATCGCCAAACAATACGTCGGCGATGGCGTTACCGCCTTCGGTGCCGGCGAACCAGGTTTCCAGAATGGCGTCAGCCTGCTGGTCCTCTTTCACCAGCGCCAGCGGACGACCGTTCATCAGCACTAGCACAAGCGGCTTGCCGGTCGCTTTCAGGGCGGCGATCAGATCGCGCTGGCTCTGCGGGATGGTGATGTCGGTACGGCTGGAGGCTTCGTGCGCCATACCCTGCGCTTCCCCCACGACCGCGACAACGACGTCAGACTGCTTCGCCGCGTTGACCGCTTCGTCGATCATCTCCTTCGGCGTGCGCGGATCGACCTTCACCGCTTCCTCGTACTGGTTGAGGAAGGTGACGATGTCTTTATCGTCGGTGACGTTCGCCCCTTTGGCATACACCACTTTGGCGTTTTCACCGACGGCGCTCTTGATGCCGGTCAGGACGGTAACGGACTGATCGGCCACGCCCGCAGCAGACCAGCTCCCCATCACGTCGCGCTTGCTGTCAGCCAGCGGGCCGACCACAGCAATAGTGCCGGATTTTTTCAGCGGCAGCGTGTCGAGGCGGTTCTTCAGCAGCACCAGGCTTTCGCGCGCCACTTCACGCGCCTCTTTACGGTGCAGGCGGCTTTCGGCGTTGGTATCCGCCGGGTCAGAATCTTTCGGCCCCAGGTGGCTGTACGGATCGTTAAACAGCCCCATGTCATATTTCACGTTCAGCACGTGGCGCGCGGCATCGTCCAGCTCCGCCATCGTTACCTTGCCGCTCTTCACCAGCCCCGGCAGGTATTTGCTGTAGTACTCGTCGCTCATGCTCATGTTGATGCCGGACTTGAGCGCCACGCGCACCGCGTCTTCCGGATCGGACGCCGTGCCGTGCTTGATCAGCTCTTTAATCGCGCCGTGGTCGGAAACAGTGATGCCCTTAAAGCCCCACTGGTCGCGCAGCACGTCTTTCAGCAGCCAGGAATCGGAGGTCGCAGGCGTGCCGTTCAGCGAGTTCAGCGCCACCATCACTGCGCCGCTGCCCGCATCCAGCCCTGCCTTGTACGGAGGCATGTAGTCGTTAAACAGGCGCTGCGGGCTCATGTCGACGGTGTTGTACTCTTTACCGCCTTCCACGGCGCCGTAGGCCGCGAAGTGTTTAACGCTGGTCATCACCGAGTAGCGGTCCGCCGGGCTCTTGCCCTGCATCGCTTCCACCATGGTTTTGCCCATCGTGGCCGTTAAATAGGTGTCTTCACCGAAGCCTTCCGAGGCGCGGCCCCAGCGCGGATCGCGCGAGACGTCCACCATCGGTGCCCAGGTCATGTTCAGGCCGTCGTCCGCCGCTTCATAGGCCGACACGCGCCCGACGGTTTTCACCGCGTCGAGGTTAAACGAGGAGGCTAAGCCGAGGCTGATCGGGAAGACGGTGCGCTGGCCGTGCACCACGTCATAGGCGAAGAACAGCGGGATTTTCAGGCGGCTGAGCTGCATTACCTGATCTTGCATGGCGCGGATATCCTGGCGGGTGACGGTGTTAAAAATCGCGCCCACCTGGTTCTCTTTGATCATCTCGCGGATGGCCTCTTTCGGGTTATCCGGGCCAACGCTGATCAGACGCAGCTGGCCGATTTTTTCATCGACCGTCATCTTCTTAAGCAACTCCGTGACAAACGCGTCGCGGGCTTCAGGCGTGAGCGGGTGATTACCAAACAAATCCTCTGCCAGCGCAGGTTGCAGCGCCAGGCTGACGGCGACACCTACAGAACATAGCCATTTCATGTTGTTATTCTCTCTCATCAATAACCGTGGGAAGCACCCGGCCAGACCGTGCGAAAAGCGCAGTGTGCCATAAACCCTCTGAACGTTGCAGGGTTATTCTCTGATTTTTCTCGTGAATACTCGACCGCTGAACAATTAATCGCGCTATGCTTTACAGCGAGAAATTTGCCCCACCACAAGGAGTGGAAGATGACTTCTGTTCGAACTGACGATAACAATACCTTTATTAACGAACTGTCGCGCCTGGTTGGCTCCTCTCACCTGCTTACCGACCCGGCCAAAACCGCCCGCTACCGTAAGGGTTTCCGCTCCGGCCAGGGCGACGCGCTGGCGGTGGTCTTCCCCGGCACGCTGCTGGAGCTGTGGCGCGTGCTGAGCGCCTGCGTTGCGGCGGACAAGATTATTTTAATGCAGGCGGCCAACACCGGCCTGACCGAAGGTTCCACGCCAAACGGCAACGATTACGATCGCGATATCGTGATTATCAGCACTCTGCGCCTCGACAAGCTGCATCTGCTGGACAAAGGCGAGCAGGTGCTCGCGTTCCCGGGCACCACGCTCTACTCGCTGGAAAAAGCGCTTAAGCCGCTGGGCCGCGAGCCGCACTCGGTGATCGGCTCCTCCTGCATTGGCGCCTCGGTGGTCGGTGGGATCTGCAATAACTCCGGCGGTTCGCTGGTCCAGCGCGGCCCGGCCTACACCGAAATGTCACTTTTTGCCCGCATTGATGAAAACGGCAAGCTGACGCTGGTGAACCACCTGGGCATCGATCTGGGCGTAACGCCGGAACAGATCCTCAGCAAGCTCGACGACGACCGCGTGAGGGACGAAGACGTGCAGCACGATGGTCGCCACGCGCACGACCACGATTACATCACCCGCGTACGCGATATCGAGGCCGATACCCCGGCGCGCTACAACGCCGATCCGGATCGCCTGTTTGAATCGTCCGGCTGCGCGGGCAAGCTGGCGGTTTTTGCGGTGCGTCTCGACACCTTCCCGGCAGAGAAAAAGCAGCAGGTATTTTACATCGGCACCAATCAGCCTGAGGTCCTGACCGAAATTCGTCGCCATATTCTGGGCGAATTCACCCACCTGCCGGTGGCGGGCGAGTACATGCATCGGGATATTTACGACATCGCGGAGCGCTACGGGAAAGACACCTTCCTGATGATCGATAAGCTTGGCACCGACAAAATGCCGTTCTTCTTCACCATGAAGGGCCGCACCGACGCGATGCTGGAGAAAGTGCCGCTGTTCAAGCCCCACTTTACCGACCGCTTTATGCAGAAGCTGGGCAACGTTTTCCCTGCGCATCTGCCAGAGCGAATGAAAACCTGGCGTGATAAGTACGAACATCACCTGCTGCTGAAAATGGCCGGGGACGGGATCGCCGAAGCGCAGAGCTGGCTGACCGAGTTCTTCAGGACCGCTGAGGGTGATTTCTTTGCCTGCACGCCGGAAGAAGGCAGCAAAGCCTTCCTGCACCGCTTCGCCGCGGCGGGTGCCGCTATCCGTTACCAGGCGGTGCATTCCGAAGAGGTGGAAGATATTCTGGCGCTGGATATCGCCCTGCGACGCAACGACACCGAATGGTTTGAGCATCTACCGCCGGAAATCGACAGCAAGCTGGTGCATAAGCTCTATTACGGCCACTTTATGTGCTACGTCTTCCATCAGGACTACATCGTCAAAAAAGGGGTAGATGCTCATGAACTGAAGGAGCAGATGCTCGCCCTGCTGCGCGAGCGTGGCGCACAATATCCTGCGGAACACAACGTTGGGCATCTTTATAAAGCCCCTGACGCCCTTAAGCAGTTTTATCGCGAGAATGACCCTACAAACAGCATGAACCCCGGAATCGGGAAAACAACGCGGAAGAAATACTGGAAAGAGAGTGCAGACGCGGAGCAGCGCATAACGCAAGCGTCTGATTAAACCTTACAGCCAAATTTGAGAGATTGTTTCGCGCGCCTTAATCGTAATAGAGTAGCGGTCTGTCGCCGGAGAAATGTTTCTCCGGCATTCTATAACGAGGAGCAGGCGCATCATGTCGGCTGTTGATGTTTTATCCGAAACCGAACTGGAAGTGCGCGACGCCCTTCCCGATGATGTGCATGCCATCGCCGCCATCTATGCCTGGCATGTGCTTCACGGACGCGCGTCATTCGAAGAAGTCCCCCCCACCATCGACGAAATGCGTCAACGCATGAAAAGCGTGGCCGAGAACGGTTTACCGTGGCTCATCGCGCTCTATCGCGGCATCGTGGTGGGCTATTGTTACGCCACCCCTTATCGACCGCGTCAGGCCTATCGCTATACTCTGGAAGAGTCGATTTACGTGGATGCCAGCATCACCGGACGCGGTTTTGGCACCGCATTAATGAACGCGCTGATCGCGCGCTGCGAGCAGGGCCCGTGGCGGCAGATGATTGCCGTTGTCGGAGATGGCAATAATAATTCCGGCTCGTTACGGCTGCATAAAAAACACGGCTTTGAGATTGTCGGTCAGCTTCGCAGCGTGGGGTATAAGAAAGGCGACTGGCGGGATACGGTGATAATGCAGCGCCCGCTCAATGACGGTGACTGGACGCTGCCGGAATAAACGTAAAACGGTAACCTGGGTTACCGTTTTTAGTGTTTTCTCCCTCTCCCGTGGGAGAGGGTCGGGGTGAGGGCATCAACGCGCAGAGGGGAATTAATCGTTTTGCGCCGTCGCCATCTGCTCCGCTTTCTGCTTTTTATAGGTCAATGCCGCAGCCGGAACGGGCTGCACTTTCCCGGTCTCAATCCAGGTCCGCAGGCGGCTCGCATCCGCGAAGTGGGTATATTTCCCGAAGGCATCCATCACCACCAGCGCCACCGGCTTACCGTTAAACACGGTGCGCATCACCAGGCAGTGGCCTGCCGCATTGGTAAACCCGGTTTTGGTTAACTGAATATTCCAGTTCTCGCGGTACACCAGATGGTTCGTGTTGCGAAACGGCAGCGTGTAAGACGGATTCGAGAATGTCGCCATGTCCTCACGCGTGGTGCTGAGCTGGCCGAGCAGCGGGTACTGCTTGCTGGCAATCAGCAGTTTCGTCAGATCGCGGGCCGTGGAGACGTTGTTAATCGACAGACCCGTCGGTTCAACAAAATGAGTATTGCTCATCCCCAGCGCTTTGGCTTTAGCGTTCATCGCGCGGATAAAGGCATCGTAACCGCCAGGATAATGGTGCGCCAGACTTGCCGCCGCACGGTTTTCGGACGACATCAGCGCCAGCAGCAGCATATTTTTACGGCTGATTTCACTGTTCAGGCGCACGCGAGAGTAGATCCCTTTCATCTCCGGCGTGTGGCTGATATCCACTTTCAGCTTTTCGTCCAGCGGCAGGCGAGCATCAAGCACCACCATCGCGGTCATTAATTTGGTTATTGAGGCGATCGGGCGCACCAGGTCCGGGTGGCTGGCGTAAATCACCTTATTGGTGTTGAGATCAACAATCATCGCGCTGCCGGACGCAATTTGCGGCTGAGCAGCAGCGGTGGTCACCGCGGGCGTTTTGGCGACAGCTGGCACGGCAGCGGACGCGCCCAGCAGCAGCGCCAGGCTAAGTAAGGAGACACGAAATTTCAGCATGGTGAGACTTCTGATAATTATTCACGCACGTAATGACGTACACCGCCTGCGTCGACGGATAAACACAGGCTGGCTTCGGCATCATAGCGGTCACCGTGCTTTGTCGCCAGCGGATAATCGTGAACAGATGCTGCATTGCTGGCATTTACGCCAGCAAGGCAGTGAGCTTAGAAGAGACGGTATCCATAACCCCAGAGAATAACCGTCAGTGCCAGTAACACCTCCAGTACCAGCACCCCGATGGCAAGCGTGGAACCGGAGAAGCTCAGGCCCTCTTCTTTATTGATATTCAGGAAGGTTGGAACGCCCAGATACAGCAGATAACCGGTGTAAAAGAGCGCAACAGTACCGATCAGCGCGCACAGCCAGACCAGTGGATAGAGCGCAACAATACCGCTTAAGAACAGCGGGGTCGCGACGTATCCGGCAAAGACCATACAGTGTGCCAGCGATGGGCGCTGTGGGTAGTTACGCGCCATCCAGTGAATGACGCGCCCCATGACCGCCACCCCTGCCAGCATCAGGCCATAAAAGAGAATGGCCAGATAAAGCCCGGTAAACCAGGAGAGCTGAACCACGGTACCGTCACCGAAGTTCCAGCCGATTTGTGTTGTGCCAATAAACGCGCATATTACCGGCACCGCGGCCATCAGCAGCACATGGTGGGTGTAATGATGCGAGACCGTTTCGTTCTCACTTTTGATGACATGCATTTCACGATCGGGATGGGAGAAAAGTCCCCAGACATGGTTCATAGCGCCCCCTTGTTGTCGGCCCGTCAGCGATACCTTAAGTATAATGCAGGCTTTAGATTATTTTATGTACAGTGGGAAATTTCCGTTGATTGCCGCGCGGTTGATTCATGAGGTATATGATTAAACGAGGAACACAGAGGGAGATAACCGTTACGTAATGGATATTAACGCACTCATTGAACAATATGGATATGCCGCGCTGGTCATCGGCAGCGTGGCGGAAGGTGAAACCATCACGCTGCTGGGCGGCGTCGCCGCGCATCAGGGCTTACTGAAGTTTCCGCTGGTCGTCGCTGCGGTCGCGCTGGGCGGCATGATTGGCGATCAGCTGCTCTACTTCCTGGGGCTACGCTTTGGCCCGACGCTGCTCAAGCGTTTCGTTAAACACAAAAAGAAAATCAACCGCGCGCAGCGCCTGATCCAGCGTCACCCTTATCTGTTCGTCATAGGCACCCGCTTTATGTACGGCTTCAGGATTATCGGACCGATACTGATTGGTGCCAGCCGCCTGCCGCCAAAAATTTTCCTGCCGCTGAATATTGTTGGCGCGATAGCCTGGGCGCTGATCTTCACCACGCTTGGTTACGTGGGTGGCGAGGTGATTGGCCCGTGGCTGCATAACCTTGACCAACACCTGAAGCACTGGGCGTGGTTGATTCTGGTGGTTGTGGCGGTGATTGGGGTCAGGCTGTGGATGCGGCACAGAGAGAAGAAGCGGGATGAGGAGTGAGTCAGCCTGGTGCCCCTCACCCCTTTGGGGAGAGGGGAAACCTGTTACCCTCCCGGCTTAAACTGCGGGTTCGCCAGCATAAAGCCCCCGTCGACGATAAACGATTGCCCTGTCGTATAGCTGGCGTCGCTGTCACACAGCCACGCCACCAGGCTGGCGATTTCTTTGGTGTGGCCCGGCCTTGCCAGCGGGATTTCCGGCATTGACCCTTCCTTCACTTCGCTGTCATCCATATCGTTCATCGGCGTGGCAATGGCCCCCGGCGCGACGGCGTTCACCAGAATCTTGTGCTTCACCAGCTCCATCGCCATCGATTTGGTTAAGCCGCCGAGCGCATGTTTCGCAGCCGTGTAAGCGCTGGCATCAGGAAGCGGCGTGTGCTCATGCACCGAGGTGATGTTCACAATCCGCCCCCCTTCCCCCTGCTTCACCATCTGCCGTGCCGCAATCTGCGAGCAGAGAAACGCGCCGTCCACGTCGACGGTAAAAATGTTCCGCCAGTCGTCAAACGCCATCTCAAGAAATGGCGCTTTGGTCATCGCTCCGGCATTGTTAACCAGCACGTCCAGCCGGCCGAAACGTGCAATCAGCGTTTCAATAGCATCAGCGCCGTCCGGGAGCGTGCTTAAATCAAGATGGATAGCCTCTGCACGCTGCCCACGCGCTTCAACTTCACGGCAAGTTTCCAGCGCCCCTTTTTCATCAGAATGCCAGGTGACGCCAATATCAAACCCGCGCTCTGCCAGCATCAGCGCCGTGGTTT
This sequence comes from Enterobacter sp. 725m/11, assembly GCF_011683705.1. Classification (NCBI taxonomy): domain Bacteria; kingdom Pseudomonadati; phylum Pseudomonadota; class Gammaproteobacteria; order Enterobacterales; family Enterobacteriaceae; genus Enterobacter; species Enterobacter sp. 725m/11. The sequence continues at coordinate 32,879 of NZ_JAAQOK010000029.1, forward strand.
TACCGATCCCGGAATCCGATGCGGTTACAATCGCTACTCTGTTCATACTCACCTCCTGAAAAACTGCAAAGAGGTAAGTATAGATAATGGCCCTGTTTAGCCATGATGATAGCCGCCGCCCAGCGCTGACGTCAGCTGCAGCGTGGCGTCGAGATACTGGCCTTTCAACATGACGCCTTCGAGATGCTCTTTCAGTGCCGGGATTCTGGCTTCGCTGACCCGCGAACCGGCAATAATACCTGCGCTAAAACGCGCCTGCGCCAGCGCCACCACGCGCGCCGCGTCTTTTTCGATCTGCTGCTGGTGACGATTTTTTGCCGTCAGGGTTTCAACTTCACTTGCCGTACGCGCCACCTGATTGACCGCCTCCACCACCGCTTTGTTGTAGTTCGCGACCGAGAGGTTATTCTGCGCCTGGGCGATATCCAGATTAGCGTTCAGCCTGCCGCTGTCGAAGATCGGCAGCGTCAGTCCGGCAGTCACGCCCATCTGCTGGGCTGAAGAGCGGAACAGATCGCTCAGGTGCAGGGCATCCTGCTGTAAGAACGCCATCAGGTTCACGTCAGGATAAAACGCCGCTCGGGCGGCTTCCACCTCGCTCATAGAGGCTTCGATATACCAGTGTGCCTCCTGCAGATCCGGACGGCGTGCCAGCAGTTCATATCCCAGCGTTGACGGTAGCGAGGCTTCGGCTGCAGGCAACGGGTGGCGCGTAAGGTGTGTTGCCGGGGTGCCGGTCAGCGCATCCAGACGCACTTCAATGGCCTTCATTTTTCCCTTTACGTCGGCCAGCTGTTCATTAGTCTTACTGGCGTGTATATCGGTTTCGACGCCCTCCACCGAGGAGGTAATACCGTGCTGATACAGTTCGCGATCGGCGTCGATAATATTTTCCTGCTCCTGTTTAATCCGGGTAAGAACTTCCCCTGCTTCGGCCTGGGTCTGCCACGCCCAGTAAAGACGCGCAACGCTGGTTGAAAGCAGCTGACGGGTCTGCTCCAGCTCCGCTTTTTGCGCATTCACTTTACCGATACGCGCTGCAATCCGGGCGCGGTTTTTTCCCCACAAATCGAGATCCCAGCCCGCCGTCAGGCCAAAGGTGCCGTTGGTATACCATGGGCCGGTGGTGCCCGCCGCCGGGTCGGTAAGGGCAAACGGCCCCATCAGCCCCTCTGCCGACATTTTTTGCCGTTCAACATCCGCTGAAAAATCCATTTGTGGGCCATCGGCTGCGATAGCGGCTCTGGCCTGCGCTTCGGCAAGCGTAATGCGCTGCCGGGCAATTTGCATATCGGGCGCATCCGCTATGGCTTTGGCAATAAGCGAATTTAACTGCGGGTCGTTATATTCTTTCCACCATTCATTTTTCGGCCAGTCCGCATGACGAAGTTGGGTATTAACGGACGCGGCTGCTGTTTGCGTTTGAATTGGCGACACCGTGGAATGTTCCGGTGCGCAGGCAGCCAGCATAAAAACAAGGGGAGCACTCAGAGATAAAATAAGAAAACGTTTCATTACGCCATGCACTCAAAAAAATAAAGGCGCAACTTACGCTTGATGACGCGCTATTTTTTAGTAACGCGTGGCAATCCGCAAATTGTCATACACTTACATACTCGGCAAAATATTCACCGAGTGAATTATTTATTTTTAAATATAACTGCCGATTATTTTGACTGTATAACCCGCGCAATATCAGCCGACGTTTGCAGCGTGCGGATCTCCTGAAATAATCCCAGCGCTTCACTGTACTCTTTGCGTAAATAACTCAGCCACTGCTTAATACGCGCGACGTGATACAAACCGGTGTCGCCCTGTTTCTCCAGACGGCTATATTTTTGCAGCAGCGTGACGACGTCTGCCCACGGCATCCGCGGCTCGTTATATTTCACCACCCGGCTGAGGTTCGGCACGTTCAGCGCGCCGCGGCCAATCATCACCGCATCGCAGCCGGTGGCTTTCAGGCACGCCTGCGCGCTCTCGTAATCCCAGATTTCGCCGTTGGCGATCACCGGAATAGTAAGTCGTTTGCGGATCTCACCAATCGCCTGCCAGTTAATGCGCTCGGCTTTGTAGCCGTCTTCTTTAGTGCGGCCATGCACCACCAGCTCGGTGGCCCCGGCCTGCTGCACCGCATCGGCAATTTCAAACTGTCGGGCGTCGCTGTCCCACCCCAGGCGCACCTTAACCGTCACCGGCAAATGCGAGGGCACGGCCTCACGCATGGCTTTCGCGCCGCGGTAAATCAACTCAGGATCTTTCAGCAACGTCGCTCCACCGCCGCTGCCGTTTACCAGCTTCGACGGGCAGCCGCAGTTAAGATCCACCCCGTAAGAGCCAAGCGCTACCGCGCGGGCGGCATTTTCCGCCAGCCATTCAGGATACTGGCCGAGCAGCTGAATACGTACCAGCGTGCCGGAAGGGGTCCGACTCTGGCGATGCAGTTCAGGGCAGAGACGATAGAATGACTTTTCTGGCAGCAACATATCGACCACGCGCAGGAACTCCGTCACGCAGAGATCGTAGTCGTTCACCTCGGTCAGAAGCTCGCGCACGAGGGAGTCGAGCACGCCTTCCATTGGGGCCAGTAAAACACGCATAGCAGTACCTGTGAAAAAAGACGCGCTATAGTAGCCGCTCTCTATATCGCTGGGAAGCGCTTCTGTTCAGGCAGAAAGTCACCCGGCGTTGCCCCAACAATAGCGCGAAACGCCGCCGCAAATGCCGCCGGGCCGGAAAACCCCAGCATCCAGGCCACCTGCTTAACCGGGTATCCGTTGGCGAGGAGATCCAGCGAGGCACAAATCCTTGCGCGCTGTCGCCAGGCCCGGAAGCTAAAGCCGGTATCGTTGATAAACGCACGTGAAAATGTGCGTTCAGACATCGCGACCCGTTCCGCCAGCCTTTCCAGAGAGAGATCCCAGAGATTGTTGGCAATGATGTCACAGGCCACGCGATGTAAGCGCTCATCCACGGGCATCGGCAGTTCGGCAGAAATCTGCTGCGTTTCGCTGAGGATGTCGAGCAGCAAAACGGCCATGCTGCGCTGACTTGCCGGCCGGTATTCCGCGCTGAACAGCCCGGCAATCAGCTCTTTGAACAACGCTGTGGCCATAATCACGTGAACCTCGTCTTTCCGCTTAAAAGGTTCGCATTGCGAAATCAGTGCCGGGCTAAACCAGACCGCGCGAAGCTCCGTTGCGGATAACACGCTGTAGGTATGCTCCTGTAAGGGAGGGATCCACAGCGCGCGCTGCGGCGGTATGACCCAGCGTTTGCTGCCGGTTTCAACCAGCATAACCCCCTTAATGGCAAACAAAAGTTGTCCCTGCGAATGCTGGTGAGGCGGATCGACTTCGCCGCGCGTATAGCGAATTGCCCCTCTTGACCATCCGATAGCATCGTCGTGAATTGGCGTTTTATCGATAACGGTTGGCATTTCACATTCCCCCCTTCCTCTTATGATGCTGCTTGTACACGTAACCAGAGAGAGACGCAATGCACATCCATTTTATTATTCATGAACATTTCGAGGCGCCAGGCGCCTATGAAATCTGGGGGAAAAGTCGCGGCTGCAGTCTGAGCTACACCAGAGTGTATCAGGGCGAACCTTTACCTGAGGAACTGGGGGGCACAGACCTGCTTATCATCATGGGAGGCCCGCAATCCCCCGCCACCACGCTTGAGGAATGCCCCTGGTTTGATGCGCAGGCGGAAAAGGCACTCATCAGCCGCGCGATAGAGGCAGGTAAAACGGTGATAGGCGTTTGTCTGGGCTCACAGCTTATCGGCGAAGCGCTGGGCGCAGCGTTTTGCCACAGTCCGGAAAAAGAGATCGGCAAATTTCCCGTCAGGCTCACAGATGCAGGCAAGGCGAACCCGCTGTTTGAGGACTTTGGCAGCGTGCTGAACGTCGGTCACTGGCATAACGATATGCCTGGGTTGACGCCGCAGGCTAAGGTTCTGGCTTACAGCGAGGGCTGTCCCCGCCAGATCGTGCAATACAGCGAACGGGTTTACGGTTTCCAGTGCCATATGGAGCTGACGCCGGAGGTGGTAGAGTTGCTGATTGAGCATTCGCAGAATGACCTCCGCCGTGCGGGTGAATTCCGTTTTGTCGAAACGGCGGAAAAACTCCGCTCGCATGATTATCGCGAAATGAACCAGGTGCTGTTTTCTTTTCTCGATAAACTGACCGCCTGACGCTGATGCCTTCTCTGGCGCGTTACTTCGCCAGCGCAATCCCTTTCCTCTAAACTGTAGCCTGCACCAATAAGGTGATACCGGACGTTCCATTCCGGAATGTCTGGTATGCTCAAAATTCATGATGTGATCCGTGGCACATTTTTAGGTTTAATTGTATGATGAATGCGTTTCAGCAAGGACTATCACCATGAGCAAACCATTGAACATTATCTGGCAATATCTGCGCGCATTCGTCCTGATTTACGCCTGCCTGTATGCCGGCATTTTCATCGCGTCGCTGCTGCCTATCACCATTCCCGGCAGCATTATCGGTATGCTGATCCTCTTCGTTTTACTGGCGCTGCAAATTCTGCCTGCAAAGTGGGTCAACCCAGGCTGCTTCATTCTTATCCGCTATATGGCGCTGCTGTTCGTGCCTATCGGCGTGGGCGTCATGCAGTATTTTGATTTGCTCAAGGCGCAGTTCGGCCCGATTGTCGTTTCCTGCGCGGTCAGTACGCTGGTGGTTTTCCTGGTGGTGAGCTGGAGTTCTCATCTGGTACATGGCGAACGTAACGTGGTCGGGGAGAAAACAAAAAAATGATGGCTAATATCTGGTGGTCACTGCCGTTAACCCTGCTGGTATTCTTCGCCGCGCGCAAGCTTGCCGCACGATTTAAAATGCCCTTGCTGAACCCCCTGCTGGTGGCGATGGTGGTGATTATTCCCTTCCTGCTGCTCACCGGCATTCCTTATGAGCGTTACTTTGCAGGCAGCAAAATTTTAAACGACCTGCTGCAGCCCGCCGTTGTCGCGCTTGCCTTTCCTTTATATGAGCAGCTGCACCAGATCCGCGCACGGTGGAAGTCCATCATTACTATCTGTTTTGTGGGAAGCCTGGTGGCGATGATCACCGGCACGTCGGTGGCGCTGTTGATGGGGGCCTCCCCGCAAATTGCCGCCTCTATCCTGCCTAAATCAGTGACCACGCCTATCGCGATGGCGGTAGGCGGCAGCCTCGGCGGTATTCCGGCCATCAGCGCGATGTGCGTGATTTTCGTCGGTATTCTCGGCGCGGTTTTTGGCCACACTCTGCTGAACGGGATGCGTATTCACACCAAAGCAGCGCGCGGGCTGTCGATGGGCACCGCCTCGCACGCGCTGGGTACCGCCCGCTGCGCGGAGCTGGACTATCAGGAAGGGGCGTTTAGCTCGCTTGCGCTGGTGATCTGCGGGATTATCACCTCCCTGCTCGCCCCGTTCATTTTCCCGCTGATTCTGGCGGTGATGGGCTAAAATTTGCGATGCGTCGCGCAAATTTCATTTTGATTTCATAAGTTGCATACATAATGAGAAGTGGATCACATATAAAGGCCTTACGGCTCCGTAAACTACCGATCCATTAACCTTTATGAGGCAAACGCCATGCACCCACGTTTTCAAGCTGCCTTCGCTCAGCTTGCAGAGAATTTGCAGTCAGCCCTGGCTCCCGTTCTGGCAGATGCACATTTCCCCGCCCTGCTGACGGCGGAGCAGGTCACGGTGCTTAAACAGGCAACCGGGCTGGATGAAGACGCGCTGGCTTTCGCACTGCTGCCCCTGGCTGCCGCCTGCGCCCGGGCCGATCTTTCCCACTTCAACGTCGGCGCCATCGCGCGCGGCGTCAGCGGAACCTGGTACTTCGGCGGGAACATGGAGTTCCTCGGCGCAACCATGCAGCAGACCGTTCACGCCGAGCAGAGCGCCATCAGCCACGCCTGGCTGCGCGGTGAGAAAGCCCTGAGCGCCATCACCGTAAACTACACCCCATGCGGCCACTGCCGCCAGTTCATGAACGAGCTGAACAGCGGGCTGCAGCTGCGCATTAACCTGCCGGGCCGCGCGCCGCACACGCTGGGCGATTACCTGCCGGATGCCTTTGGCCCGAAAGATCTTGAGATCAAAACCCTGCTGATGGACGAGCAGGATCACGGTTTCGTCCTGTCCGGCGATGACCTGAACCAGGCGGCCATACGCGCGGCGAACAAGAGCCACACCCCGTACAGCAACTCCCCGAGCGGCGTGGCACTGCAGTGCCGCGATGGCCGTATCTTCACCGGCAGCTATGCGGAAAACGCCGCGTTTAACCCAACGCTGCCGCCGCTGCAGGGCGCACTCAACCTGCTGAGCCTGAACGGCTACGATTATCCGGGCATTCAGCGTGCCGTTCTGGCCGAAAAGGCCGATGCGCCGCTGATTCAGTGGGATGCCACCGCCGCAACGCTCAAGGCGTTAGGCTGCACGACGATCGACCGCGTCCTGCTGGCGTAAACCTTCCGGCGGACAGAAATGTCCGCCACGTTGCTGAAAAACCCCTCAGTTGAGTCGCTGTTTCTTGCGCTAACCAGGCGGGTAAAGTAGCCTGAGTTAAATTTCATCCACGAACGAGCCATCTTCATGTTAAAGCGCGTTTTTTACAGCCTGTCTGTCCTGGTCGGCATACTGCTGTTTATCGTGCTGGGTCTCGACCGCTGGATGAGCTGGAAAACGGCCCCCTACATCTTTGATGACCTGCAGGATCTCCCCTATCGCCAGGTGGGCGTGGTGCTCGGCACCGCCAAGTATTACCGCACAGGGGTGATCAACCAGTATTATCGCTACCGCATTCAGGGTGCGCTGAACGCCTACAACAGCGGCAAGGTAAACTACCTGCTGCTGAGCGGCGATAACGCGCTGCAAAGCTATAACGAGCCGGTGACGATGCGGAAGGATTTGATTGCCGCGGGCGTGGACCCTGCCGATATCGTGCTCGACTACGCCGGGTTCCGCACCCTGGACTCCATCGTGCGCACGCGCAAAGTCTTCGATACCAACGACTTCATCATCATCACCCAGCGCTTCCACTGCGAGCGCGCGCTGTTTATCGCCCTGCACATGGGCATTCAGGCCCAGTGCTACGCGGTGCCGTCGCCAAAAGATATGCTGAGCGTGCGCGTCCGCGAGTTTGGTGCCCGCTTTGGTGCCCTGGCCGATCTCTATATCTTCAAACGCGAACCGCGCTTTTTAGGCCCGCTGGTGCCGATCCCGGCAATGCACGAAGTGCCGGAAGACGCGCAGGGTTACCCGGCGGTGACGCCGGAGCAGCTGCTGGATATGCAGAAAAAAGAGAAAAAGTAGGCCTGCCTTTATACTTTCTTTACGCCGGCACTGACGCTTTTTATCCCCCCTTTACGCCAGCTCTTTTAACCTGAGTTCACTGCCGCTACGGCTTCATTGAAGAATGACTATGAACTCGATAATGAATGCGTTTTTCCTCAAAAGTCTCCGCCCTTACTTTAACTTTCCCGGATTATCACTCCCCGGCGCACTTAATTCTGGTCTCTGGCTGGATGAAAAAATTGACGCCCTGCAGCACAATATTGCCGTGGAAGTGGCCGACTATCTGGAACGCTACCCGCAGACGAAACACGTTGACGTTTACCTGAACGATATCAACGGCACGATGCGCGGCAAGCGCCTCACGGTGGAAAGCATGCTGAGTCTGGAAAAAGGCTGTTATTTTCCGCTTTCCGTCTACTCCATGGATCAGAAGGGAAAAATCGCCGCCCCGCTTTATGATGAACCCGACCGGCTGTGCGTCCCGGTCGCCGGTTCTCTGCGTCCCTGTCCGCAGGATCCGGAGCATACCGCGCAGATCCTGCTGACGATGAAGGACAGCGACGGTAACCCCTGCCCGCTTGAGCCACGCGCGATACTGCAGAACGTCGTGGCCCGCTTCCACCAGCACGGCCTTTTCCCGGTCATTGCCCCGGAAATCGAGTTTTACCTGACGGGACAGGGCGATCGCGATCCGCAAAATCAGGGCTGTTTTCACATGGACACCTCGTCGGCGCACGCGGCGCTTTTTGACGAGCTGGAACAGCTGGCGCACCTTCAGCGCATTCCGCTGTCAGGGGTGGTAGCGGAAGCCGAGTCCGGACAGTACGAATTAAACCTGAAGCACAGCCAGCGCGTCGTAGAGGTCTGTGATAACGTGCTGGCCCTGCGCCGCCTGACCCGCTATGTCGCTGAAAAGCACGGTCTTCAGGCTAACTTTATGGCTAAGCCCTTCAGCCAGCTCTCCGGCAGCGGTTTGCACATCCATTTCAGCCTGAACAACAGCCGTGGCGAGAACGTTTTTGCCTCGCCGGTGAACGCGCTGAGCAGCATGATGCGCTTGTGCATCGCGGGCCAGCTGGCGCTGATGCCCGCCTCCGTCGCCATTCTTGCGCCGGGGGTCAACGCGTTTCGTCGCCTGCGAAAAAACCTGACGGAACCCGTCTTTAACTCGTGGGGCTATAACACCCGCTCCGCTGCCCTGCGCATTCCCTGCTCGGAAGTGAGCAACCGTCGTATCGAGTACCGACTGGCCGGAGCCGATGCGAATCCGTATCTGGTGGCGGCCACAATCCTGACCGGCATGCTGTACGGGCTGGAACATATCGACGAGGGGGAACTCCCGGAACCGCAGCAGGACCAACCGGAACTCCCGCTGTTCCAGCAGGAGGCAATTGAGGCCTTCGCCCGCTGTCAGTATCTCACCGACAGCCTGGGCGACGCCTTTTCCGAACAGTGGGTCGCCTGCAAGCTTTCTGAACTCGAGTGGTTTGAGCGCATTGTGACGCAAGAAGAGTCCCATCTGGCATAGGCCATAAAAAAGCCCGCTCGGTGAGCGGGCCGGGTATGGCGAGTGACGATTACTTCTTACGGGCGTACTTCAGTGAATCCAGCGCCACCGCGAAGATAATGATGGCGCCCTTGATGATGTACTGCCAGTACGGGTTCACGCCGATGTAGGTCAAACCGTAGTTGATGACGGTAAAGATGATCACACCGGTGACCACGCCGAGCACGGTACCCACCCCGCCGCTGAAGGAGACGCCGCCGACCACGCAGGCCGCAATCGCATCCAGCTCGTACATGAAGCCAAGGTTGTTCGTTGCGGAGCCGATACGGCCTGCTTCCAGCATCCCGCCGAAGGCGTAGAACACACCGGACAGCGCGTAAATCATCAGCAGGTTCAGGGCAACGTTTACCCCGGACACTTTCGCCGCTTCCGGGTTACCGCCGATAGCGAAGATGTTTTTACCGAAGCGCGTTTTGTTCCACAGGATCCAGACGAACGCCACCGCAATCAGCGCATAGAAGGTAATGTACGACAGGCGGAAGCTGCCCAGCGCGATAAACCCCTGCGTGAAGGTGGAGAAGCCGCTGTCAAAGCCCGAAATCGGCGACGCGCCCACAAAGTCGTAGTACAGGGAGTTGATACCATAAACGATGATCATCGTACCCAGCGTGGTGATAAATGGCGTCACGTTCAGGTAAGCGATGATAATACCGTTGATCAGGCCAATCACCGCCCCGATGGCGCAGACAATCAGGATCACCACGAAAATCGGCATAGTCGCCATCTCCGGGAACACCTTGTTGGCGTTTTCCATCGACTGCAGCAGGGTTGCCGCAATAACCGCCGCCAGGCCGACCTGACGACCGGCAGAAAGGTCCGTCCCCTGGGTGACGATAAGGCCCGCCACGCCGAGCGCAATGATGATACGCACGGAGGACTGGGTCAGAATATTACTCAGGTTCAGCAGGCTTAAGAACGTAGGGTCCTGGAAAATAATAATGGCCAGCAGGACTAAAAGAACAACGTAAATACCGCCTTCTTTCAGGTAAGTGAGAAAACTTTTTTTATTTAACGCACTCATGAGGAGCCCCTGATCTTAAAGGTGCAAAGACGCAAGACGCAAAATTTCGTTTTGCGTTGTCGTTTTGGTGTCAACAATACCGGCAACGAGACCATTGCTCATAACCAGAATACGGTCCGTGATCCCTAACAGTTCCGGCATTTCGGAAGAAATAATAATGATCCCTTTATTCTTTTTCGCCAGCTCGGCAATCAGCTGATAAATTTCAAACTTCGCGCCGACGTCAATACCGCGGGTCGGTTCATCCAGCATCAGAATTTCTGGCTGTGTTAATAACCATCGGCCAATAATAACTTTTTGCTGGTTACCACCGGAAAGCGAACCGATTTGGGTACGGTGGCCAGGCGTTTTCACGCGCATGGAGTCAATTACCCACTGGGTATCGCTCTTCATGCGGGAGTTATCCAGCAGCCCGACTTTGTTTTTGTAATTGCGAATATTAGAGATTAACGAGTTAAAGTTAATATCCAGATAAGCATAAATACCGGTCGAACGACGTTCTTCCGTCACCAGCGCAAAACCGTTATTAATGGCTTCGTTGGCATTATGGTTGTTAATTTTCTTCCCGTGCAGCGTGATGGTGCCGTCGGCCTTCTCGCGGATGCCAAACAGGGTTTCCACGATGTCGGTACGCTTTGCCCCTACCAGGCCAGCAATGCCAAGAATTTCGCCTTTGTGAAGGTCGAAAGAAACATCGCGGATGGACGGCTGGCGCAGCGAGGTCAGATTGCGCACTTCGAGGATTACTTCACCTGGCTTGTTCTCTTTGTCCGGGAAGCGCTGGTTCAGGGAACGGCCGACCATCATGGCGATGATCTTGTCCATGTCCAGCCCTTCAAGCGGCTGCGTGGCAATCCACTGGCCGTCGCGCAGGATGGTAATTTCATCGCACAGCTGGAAGATCTCTTCCATTTTGTGCGAGATGTACACAATGCCGCAGCCGCGTTCTTTCAGCTTACGAATAATGGTAAAAAGGTGATTAACCTCTTTTTCCGTTAATGACGAGGTGGGTTCATCCATGATGACGATTTTCGCATCATAGGAGAACGCTTTGGCAATTTCGATCATCTGCATCTGGGAAACGGATAATGTCCCCACGCGAGCGCGCGGATCGATATCAATATCCAGCTCATCGAAAATCGCTTTGGTGTCGCGATACATTTTATCCTGATCGACAAACACACCTTTAGTTGGGTAACGTCCCAACCACATGTTATCCATTACCGAGCGTTGCAGTACCAGGTTTAATTCCTGGTGAACCATCGAGATACCGTTTTCCAGCGCTTCTTTCGCTGAATGGAAATCGATCTCTTTCCCCTGAAAAAGAATGCTGCCAGAATCTTTTTGATAGATCCCAAAAAGACATTTTAATAACGTTGATTTACCCGCACCGTTCTCCCCCATTAATGCATGAATAGAGTGAGGACGGACTTTTAAATTAACATTATCGAGTGCCTTAACACCGGGGAAGGACTTGTTGACGCCTGTCATTTCCAACAAGTATTCACCGGACGACTGAGTAGTTGTGCTGACCATAATTATACCTTGTTGGCCTCGCATATCGCGTTATAAAAGGGCGCAACGAATTGCGCCCAGTGAAGACAAAACAAAGATCTTATTTACCGATAAACTCAGCCAGGTTGGACTGGTCTACGCCCACGTAAGGCACGCGAACGATTTTGTTGTCAATTTTCCAGTTGGTGCCATCCGCCGCGCCTTTACCGTCGGCGAGGTTTTTCGCCAGATCGAAGGTCGCTTTCGCCTGGTTGTTGGCATCGTTCAGAACGGTACCGGCCATCGCGCCAGATTTAACCAGCGCCAGCGCTTCCGGCAGGGCATCCACGCCAAATACCGGGATGGACGATTTATTGTGGGCTTTCAGCGCTTCAACCGCACCCATTGCCATCGCATCGTTGTTGGCAATGACCACTTCGATTTTGTTCGCGTTCGGGCCAGACAGCCACGCGTCCATCTTATCTTTCGCCTGAGCGGTGTCCCACATCGCGGTATCTAACGCCAGCTGCTGGGTTTTCAGGCCCTTGTCGTTCAGCTCTTTGATAACATAGGTGGTACGCGCTTCAGCATCCGGGTGGCCGGGTTCGCCTTTCAGCAGCACGAACTGGATCTGACCGTCTTTGTTCAGGTCCCAGTTCGGGTTCGCCGCCCAGTGCTTCGCGATCAGATCGCCCTGAATAATGCCGGACTCTTTAGAGTCAGTACCGACGTAATACGCTTTGTCATAGCTGTCCAGCGCTTTACGGGAAGGTTCTTTGTTGAAGAAGACGATTGGCACGTTCTGGCCGCGCGCTTTCTCAATAACCGTGCCTGCTGCAGCCGGGTCAACCAGGTTGATCGCCAGGGCCTTAACGCCTTTAGCCAGCAGAACGTCGATCTGATCGTTCTGTTTGGACTGGTCGTTCTGGGAGTCATTCATCAGCAGCTGTACGTCTGGCGCTGCTTTCGCATCTTTCTCAATTGCTTTACGCACAACAGACATGAAGTTGTCGTCGTATTTATAGATGGTCACACCAATACGGGTATCCGCAGCGTGCGCTGCTGCACCAAAAAGCATGCTTGCCATTACAGCAGACAGGGTCAACACCTTCTTATTCATGGTATCTCCGGTTTTTTTATGCAGGGTAGTTCTTGTGAATAACGATCGGCAGGCAGGTGTTAATAAAACGTTACTGACAGCCGACGTTCACTTATAAAATTTCTATCTTCCGTGGTCGGTAACGCTCCAGAAATGCGTTTTATTCGTTGTTTGCGGCACATTGGCTATGGTGAAAGCGAATAATCACCGTTACATAGCGTTTCAGCCCCTAAAACGCTGACATCATAGTCAGCGCCTTGTTAAGATACTGTGAATTTACTCACAGATTGAAAACGGTTACATCACCTGGTGTAATCAGTTAGTGATCGGAACCACAATTTGCCGGGCGGCGACGGAATGACGACGCACCAGCGTCGGCATGAAGCAGTGAGTTGCCCCCGGATCCAGCAGCCCTACCGCTCCCTGTAGCGCCAGCTCGGTCGCCAGTTTTGCCATAGAAGCAATGGGATAGCGCACCGTAGTCAGTTGCGGGTCGGTGTAACGGGCAATCGGAATATCATCGAAACCAATCAATGACAAATGCTGTGGCACCGCAATGCCGTTATCCTTCAGCGCAGTCAGCGCGCCTGCCGCCATGCTGTCGTTATAGGCAAACACCGCAGAAAGCTGCAGATTGCGGCCCAGCAGTTCCACCATTGCCGCCTCACCGCCCTGCATATCCGGCGTGCCGGTGCCAATCCAGCTTTCTGATGGCGTAATACCGTGCTCTTTCAGGGCGTTTTGCCACCCCTCACGCCGCAGCTCGTCATCTTCAATGTGATGGCTGGAGGCCAGATAGCCGATCCGCTGATGGCCGTTATTGATGAGCATTTTGGTGGCCATCATAGCGCCGCTGACGTTATCCAGCCCGACACAGCGGTGGGCATAGCCCGGGACGATGCGGTTGATTAACACCATACCCGGGATCTGCTCCATAAACCCGACCAGCTCTTCATCGCTTAAGGCTTTTGAGTGAACAATCAGGGCGTTGCAGCGCTGGCGGATCAGCACTTCAATGGCATAACGCTCCTTTTCCGCCTCGTGATAGCTGTTGCCAATCAGCACGTATTTCTGATGCTGCTGGGCGACCACATCGACCGCTTTCACCAGCGCACCGAAAAAGGCGTCCGAGACATCCATTACCACCACGCCGATGGTATCGCTGACCTGTGTTGCCAGCGCCTGCGCGTTGGCATTTGGCCGGTACCCGAGCTGGGTCACGGCTTTCATTACGGTTTCACGGGTTTCAGGGCTGACCAGCGCGCTGTTGTTCAGCACGCGGGAGACGGTAGCCACAGAAACGCCCGCCAGACGGGCGACGTCACGAATGGTGATCATATTCACCATCCTTCAAAGAATTGCAGCAACTCACAGACACCCCCTGTGTTTAGCAAGGTGGCTATTTTGGCAGCGAGAGAAAGGGGACTACGTGAAGAAGCTCACACTCATGAAAACGCTTACATCCGTTTTGTTAATGATTGTGATCCAGATCGTTATCTGGATGTATTACTTAATGATACCCCCGAAGCATGTGCGGTTAACTGACGCCACACCCACTCCAGCGGTCCCTGGCGGAAGTAACGCAGCCAGATGACAGAAAACGCCAGGTTTACTATCCAGACCGGAATAACAAACGCCAGTAGTCCGAGGCGGTCGAATTTCATAAACAGGCCAAAGCGATAGAAAATCGTGGTGCAGATCAGCGTCTGCAGGAGGTAATTGCTTAACGCCATCCGCCCAACGCAGGCTACGGCGCTGACGATCCACAGGCGAGAAAGCTGCGGCCAGAAACCATAGATCAGCGCCGCATAGCCGATGGTCTGGAACGGCGAGCTCAATTCACGCGGCGCCTGCAGCAGGAACGCGCACCAGCGGTAATCCCAGTGAAGGTGCCACTGCGCCATCACCGCCGGAAGGTTAATCAGCACGCCCAGCAGGACCAGCCCCGCGCCGGTGCGGCGGTAGTGACGCAGGCTGAATTCCCCTTTCAGCCAGCCGGTGCGCATCAGTGACGCGCCCATCAGCATCATGCCCGCCAGCTGCCAGCCGTATTGCGCCCCCAGGGCAAGCAGATTGTCGCCCAGCATATCCGCACGGTTGCTTATCGCTTCCGTACCGCCCTTCAGCTTCCAGTACTGCTCGTACTGGAGGTTAGCGGCGTCCGGGATCCAGGAACGGTTTGTCGCGTCACCGGAGATCAGCCCCAGCAAAAGCAGTACGCCGAGTCCCATGAGATAGAGCATCACGCCGGTGTTAAACAGGCTTTTCACGCTGTGCGCGTCGCGAATCAGCCGCCAGCAGATCAGCCCGACTAACCCATAAGCGAGAAGAATATCACCGTCCCAGAAGAACAGGCCGTGGATAAAGCCGAGAATTGCCAGTAGCGTTAAGCGCGACTGGATCCAGCGCGTGCCGCGTTTGAGCAGAAGCTGCAGGCCCGCGCCAAACAGCAGCGCAAACAGCGTGAGGAATTTAACCTGGGCAAACAGGTCGAGGATCGCCCACGTCCAGGCATCGCTTCGGGTGATGTCGCCGTACCAGGCGGGATTGAGGTAAGCGGCCTTCGGCAGACCGAAGGCGCTGATATTAAGCAGCAGGATACCCAGAATGGCGACGCCGCGAACAAAATCGAGCGTGACGTTTCGCTCCATGGTCCCTGCCCTGTCTGATTAGTTGTGGTGACGCACGGCGCGCAGGAACTCCTGGCGGGTGTTCTGGCTTGATTTAAACAGGCCGCCCAGTGAGGTGGTGGTGGTCGCACTGGTCGCATCACGCACGCCGCGCGCTTTCACGCAGTAGTGCACCGCATCAATAGAGACAGCCACGTTATTGGTACCCAGCAGCGTTTGCAGCGCGATCAGGATCTGCTGCGTCAGACGCTCCTGCACCTGAGGGCGCTGCGCGAAGAACTGCACAATACGGTTGATCTTCGACAGGCCAATCACCGTGTCTTTCGGGATATACGCCACGGTCGCTTTACCGTCGATGGTCACGAAATGGTGCTCGCAGGTGCTGGTCAGCGTAATATCACGGACCGTCACCATCTCATCCACCTTCATCTTGTTTTCGATGACGGTAATTTTCGGGAAGTTGGCGTAATCCAGTCCGGAGAAAATTTCGTCAACGTACATTTTCGCGATACGCTTGGGCGTCTCCATCAGGCTGTCATCGCTCAGATCGAGATTCAGCAGTTGCATGATCTCGGTCATATGCCCGGAAATCAGACTTTTACGGGTTTCATTGTCCATATCCTGAACGGGCGGACGCAGTGGCGTTTCAAGACCGCGCGCGAGCAGGGCTTCGTGGACCAGGGCAGCTTCTTTACTGAGTGATGACATTTTGTTCTCCTGCAGGTGTGGCGTCTTTCGCCCTCGTTGTGGCAAAAGTATGCGCTCATTGTGCGTGAGGCGACGCACATAATCCAGTATTCACGACGATAATTATTGCAATTGCTGTTGCCTTTCAGCGTGGCGATTCCAGACCAGGGCACCCGCGACAAACAGCGCAACGCCAGCCAGCCCCAGCGCAGGCTCCAGCCGGTGGGTTAGCCAGGTTGATAACGCCGAGGTCACCGGCCCCACCAATTGCCCGATGGCATACCCGGTGGTGAGCAGCCCCGCCATATAGCGCGTGTGGTTCGGTGCCAGTTCGCGGCCGTATAAAAGAGAGAGCTGCACCGCGCAGAGGAACCCGCCGCCGACCAGCAGCCCGCCCGTCAGCAAGCCGCCAATGCCCGGCAGCAGCCAGGCCGCCAGCACGCCCGCCCCCTGTAACCACAGCACTATCGCCAGCCTGCGGTTAGCCGTTGAGGTGTGGCGCAAAAGAATGCTGAGCGCAATCCCCACCACGGCCGCGGCACCAAAAATCGGCCAGACAAACTGGGCAAACAGGCTGCCGGGAAAACGCACCGCCGCCATTTGCGAAAGAAAGGTCGCCGGAAGGATATAGCCAAATCCCGCCAGGCTGTAGCTCCAGACCAGGCGCTTGAGATCCGTCGTCAGCAACAGCGGCTCTGGCGCGCTGCCGGGTCGATGAAGCTGTCCGGAACGCGGCAGATAGCGCGCCACCAGCGCGACCAATACCAGCGCCAGCACGCCGTAGATTTGCCACGCCGCACCGGCCGAAAGGGATTTCGCCTGAATATAGACCGCGAGCAGGCCGCTCAGGGCGATGCCCGCGCCAGGACCGGCAAACACGGCAGCGCTGAGCCCCGGTTTACCCAGCTGCCCCAGCCGCTCGTTGCTCCAGGCGGCAATCAGCACCATTGACCAGCCGCTCATGCAGCCAATCACAAAGCGCAGCAGGCCGTGCACAACGGCGTTATCCGCGGCGGCGGAGAGCAGAGTCAGCGCAACCGCACCGGTGATGCCAAGCCAGAGTCGCGTTTCAACAAAGCGGTGCGCCCGCATGGCATCCCATGCGCCCACCAGATAGCCCAGATAATTCATCGCCGCCACCAGACCTGCGCTGGTGAGCGTGAGTTGCCCGGCGGCAATCATCAGTGGCACCTGAGGCGTAAAGGCGAAGCGCCCTATCCCCATCGCCACCACCAGAACGACAAACCCACTAAGCGCAATACGCAGCGCCATGACCGCTCCAATTGTTAAAGAAAAGTAAATTTATGATGCAGCATCTCGCCGCTCCGCGAAAGTGAAAGTTGCTCACAGGTTAATGAAAACGCTGTATTATGGCTCTAATGAATAGCTATTCTCATTAAGGAGCCCTGCATGGAACTGCTCGAAGAGCACCGTTGTTTTGAAGGTCGACAGCAGCGCTGGCGGCACGACTCCACCACGCTGAACTGTGCTATGACGTTCAGCATTTTCCTGCCCCCGACGGAAAATCCGCCGGTTCTGTTCTGGCTTTCAGGCCTGACGTGTAATGACGAAAACTTCACTACCAAAGCGGGCGCGCAGCGTATTGCGGCCGAGCTGGGCATTGCGCTGGTGATGCCCGACACCAGCCCGCGCGGCGATGATGTGGCGGACGATGCCGGGTACGATCTGGGCAAAGGTGCCGGATTTTATCTCAACGCCACCGAGCAGCCGTGGGCGAGCCATTACCGCATGTATGACTACATTCGCGACGAGCTGCCAGCGCTGATTAAGGCCGAATTTACGGTGAGCGACCGCTGCGCCATCAGCGGGCACTCCATGGGCGGGCACGGGGCGTTAATCATGGCGCTGAAAAACCCGGGGAAATACACCAGCGTCTCTGCGTTCGCGCCGATTGTGAACCCAACGCAGGTGCCGTGGGGACAAAAAGCTTTCACAAACTATCTGGGTAAAGATGAAGAGAAATGGCAGGAATGGGACAGCTGCGCGCTGATGCTGGCAAGCCGGACGGAAGATGCGATTCCGATGCTTATCGACCAGGGTGATGCGGATCAGTTTCTCGCCGGACAGTTACAGCCTGCGGTTCTGGCTGAAGCGGCGCGCCAGAAGGACTGGCCGCTGACGCTGCGCATTCAGGCGGGATACGATCACAGCTATTACTTTATGGCGTCCTTTATTGAAGATCATCTCCGCTTCCATGCGGAACATCTGTTCAGGTAAGTTCAGCCTTTTTGCCCGGTAGCCTCCTGCATACCGGGCCTTTCCCCTCCCCCTCATTTACATAGTTCTATCCGCTTGAATCCAGGCTGGTTTCCTTTCACCCCCTTCAAACACAAATGATTTCAATTATCATTTGTGTTTACAATTCTTCATTCTTTTGTACAATTCCAGGCTCTTCTCCATCTTAAAGAGTTCTTAAAAGACAAAAACATACAGTTCTCAGGGTTATCCCGATGGAGTTTTATTCATTTTTATACGGAATGTACAAATGACAATACCCCGCATTAAGCTCCTGGCCGTCGCCGTTGGCGCTGCCACATTCACCCCTCTCGTTCACGCAGCCGATCAGGACACCGTTGTCGTCACCGCGACGGGTTTTGAACAAAAGATCCAGAATGCCCCCGCCTCCATCTCTGTTATTTCGAAACAGCAGATTGAAGATAAAGCCTACCGTGATGTTACCGATGCCCTGAGAGACGTCCCGGGCGTGGTCGTCACCGGCGGCGGGAGTAGCAGTGATATCAGCATTCGCGGCATGGCATCTCAGTACACCTTGTTCCTCGTGAACGGCAAACGCGTCAGTACGCGAAGCACCCGCCCAAACAGCGACAACTCGGGTATTGAACAAGGCTGGCTGCCGCCGCTGGAGTCCATTGAGCGCATTGAGGTTATCCGCGGCCCGATGTCCTCACTTTACGGCTCCGATGCGATGGGTGGCGTCATCAACGTCATTACCAAAAAAGTCTCAAACACTAAAGCCTGGACCGGTTCGTTGCACGGCGATGCAACCTTCCAGGAAAACCATGATTCCGGCGATATCTTCCAGACCAACGCCTACGCTTCTGGTCCCCTGATTGACGGTCTGCTTGGCGCAAAAGTGACGGGGCTGTTGTCACGCCGCGCCGAAGATAAAATCGTGAACGGGTATAACGAGCAGAAAATGCGTAACGGTGGCATTACCCTGAACTTCACCCCGGATGAGAAGAACGATTTCGATCTTGATTTTGCTCGCGAGCTTCAGGACAGAAACAGCACGCCAGGGATGTCGAAAGCGGCTGAAACCTGCCGGGGAACGACCTGTACGCCAAATACTAAAAGCGACTCACGCTATGAGCACACAACTTACTCCTTAACCCACAGCGGGTATTACGACGACTTCAATACCACCAGCTATATCCAGCAGGAAGAGACCAATAATCCAGGTCGCAAAATGCGCTCGTATAACACCACCTTCAACAACCAGAACCAGATTTTCCTCGGCGATCATACGTTGACCCTCGGCGGGCAGTATCGGTATGAGAAACTGCGCGACGAGGGCAATCAGCTGGAAGCTGCGGACGGCCTGAACAAACTGACGCGCTGGAGCTGGGCCCTGTTTGCCGAAGATGAATGGTCAATGACGGAAAGCTTTACATTGACCGGCGGCCTGCGTATGGACAAAGACCAAAACTACGGGACGAACTGGACGCCGCGCGGTTACGGCGTATGGCACCTGGCCGATCACTGGACGTTGAAAGGCGGGGTTTCGGCTGGCTATCGTGCGCCGGATCTGCGGCAGTCGTCTGCCAGTTGGGGCCAGGTAACGGGTGGCGGCCGTCTTGACGGTATCATCGTTGGCAACCCGGATCTGAAACCAGAGAAGAGCCTGAGCGAAGAGCTCGCCCTGCTCTGGGATAACAACGATAACCTGAATGCCGGCGTGACGCTGTTTAATACCGACTTCAAGGACAAGATTACGGAAGTTCGCCGCTGTAACAGCAGCGCCGATCCCGCCTGTACGATTGGCGATCACAGCTATGATTTCGTGAGCGACCGCGTTAACGTGGACAAAGCCAACATGCGCGGCGTGGAGTCCTCCTTCGGCTGGAAAATCTCGCGCGATGTAAACTGGACCGCAAACTATACCTATACCGAATCTGAGCAGAAGAGCGGTCAGTTCTCAGGCAAGCCGCTGAACAAGATGCCGAAGCACATGTTCAACACTACCCTGGACTGGCAGGCGACGCCCGACGTCGGTTTCTGGAGCCGTCTGAACCTTCGCGGTAAAACGTCTGAGTACCTGAGCCGCACGTCAATGTCCCAGGGCACACCGTCCTACACTCAGGTTGATGTCGGTCTGCGCTACAACGCGAACAAAAACCTGCTGGTTACCGCCGGTGTGTATAACGTGCTGGATAAGCAGATTGACTACGACACGTATGACACCGTGCTGGACGGGCGTCGCTATACGGTTGGCATGACCTACAGCTTCTGATCTGCCCATAAAAAAGCCCGCTCGGTTGAGCGGGCTGAAAGAGAGGAAGCGCGGTTATTGTTTAAATCGTTCCGGGAAATCCATTTCACTGTAGCGAACGAAGCGGGTTCCTTTCGTCAGTTTGTAGCCAAACCAGATGATCAGGAACAGCGGAATACCAATGTAGGTCGCCGTGACGGCACCCCAGTCAATGGTGTCCGCAAGGAAGGCCTCATAGTTCTGACCCAGAGTAATGATCAGGCACAGAACGAAGGCGAAAATCGGCCCCAGCGGGAAGAACCCTGAACGGTACGGCAGGTTATTCAGGTCATGACCCTGCATGACGTAGCCGCGACGGAAACGGTAGTGGCTGATGGCAATGCCCAGCCAGGCGATAAAGCCCGTCATCCCGGAGGTGTTAAGCAGCCACAGGTACACCGTCTGGTTGCCGAACATGGAGGTCAGGAAGCACAGGCCGGCAATCACCGTGGTGGCATACAGCGCGTTGCGCGGTACGCCGCCGCGGGACAGTTTCGAGAAAATGCGTGGCGCTTTGCCGTCGCAGGCCAGGGTATAAAGCATACGGGTGGAGGCGTACATGCCGGAGTTACCCGCCGACAGCACCGCCGTCAGGATCACCGCATTCATTACCGCCGCCGCTGAGAGCAGGCCCGCGTGCTGGAAGACCAGGGTGAACGGGCTGACGCTGATGTCTTTCACATCGTTACGCAGCAGGCTTGGATCGGTATACGGAATGATCAGGCTGATAATCAAAATAGCGAACACGTAGAACAGCAGGATACGCCAGAACACCTGACGCACCGCGCGCGGAATGTTCTTCTCCGGGTTTTCGGATTCACCGGCCGCGATACCAATCAGCTCCGTTCCCTGGAAGGAGAAGCCGACAATCATCGCCACGCCAATCATCGCCGAGAAGCCCCCGGCAAACGGCGCATCGCCGATGGTCCAGTTACTCCAGCCCGCAGGTTCAGCCCCTTTGAAAATACCCACGATCATCGCCACGCCGACGACGATAAAGATGATGACGGTGGCCACTTTGATCAAAGAGAACCAGTATTCCGCTTCGCCAAAGCCGCGCACGGAGATGTAGTTCAGCAGGAAGATGACGGCGAGGAACAGGGCGCTCCAGATCCAGCCCGGCGTGTCCGGGAACCACCAGGTCATCACCAGCTGCGCGGCGACGAGGTCCACGGCGATGGTGACGGCCCAGTTGTACCAGTAGTTCCAGCCCAGCGCGAAGCCGAAGCCTTCCTCAACGTATTTTTGTCCGTAGGTCGAAAACGAACCTGACACCGGCATGTATGCCGCCAGTTCGCCCAGGCTGGTCATCAGGAAATAAACCATCAGGCCAATCAGGATATAAGAGAATAATGCCCCACCCGGGCCGGCTGCCGAAATCGTTGCGCCAGAGGCAACGAAAAGACCTGTACCGATTGAGCCGCCAATGGCGATCATCGTCAGGTGACGCGCCTTGAGTTCACGACGTAGCGTGGGCGCTTCTGTGGTTTTAGTTTCTGAAACCATGTGAAAATGCTGTCCATTTAATAAATGAGGCGCGATTGTAGCAGACGATCTGCGTTCCTTCCGGCAGAAATACCCTGTTATAAGAGAGCTTCATGACGCGTCCAGGATTATAAGTAACGCATTATTTTTCCCTCTCCCCTTTG
This sequence comes from Enterobacter sp. 725m/11, assembly GCF_011683705.1. Taxonomy (NCBI): domain Bacteria; kingdom Pseudomonadati; phylum Pseudomonadota; class Gammaproteobacteria; order Enterobacterales; family Enterobacteriaceae; genus Enterobacter; species Enterobacter sp. 725m/11. The sequence goes on from NZ_JAAQOK010000029.1 coordinate 54,859, forward strand.
GGGTGAGGGGCGCTTTTACATCTCGCAGTAGCGCAGAAAACGCTGCAGCGAACTGGACAGGTGTTTCTGACGATGGTGGATGCACCACAGCGTGCGCACCAGTTTTGGCAGCGGAACGGGGATTTCCACCAGCGATCCGGTCTCCAGCTGTTCGGCAATCACCCGCCGGGAAAGACAGCTGATGCCCAGGCCATGACGCACCGCGTGCTTAATCGCCTCTGAGTTTCCCAGCTCCATTCCCAGCTGGAAATGCGGCAGATGCGACAGCAGCAGGTAGTCGACAATCTCACGCGTGCCGGAACCCTGCTCGCGGAGGATCCACTGCGCCTGCGCCAGCCGCTCCAGCGTCACCTCACCCTGCAATAACGACGAGGCCGGAGACGCAAACACTACCAGCTCATCCTCCAGCCAGGGCTCGGCAATGATATCGACGTTGTGGCAAGGACCTTCGATAAGTCCGATATCCACGCGGAAATCAATCACCGCGTTGATCACGTCCTGGCTGTTACCCACGCTCATCTCCAGCGGCAGGGTCGGGAAATCCCGGCGGTAGCGGGCAATCACTTCCGGCAGGATGTAGTTGCCGATGGTGCTGCTGGCAAAAACGCGGATCGCGCCGTTGTCCTCGCGGAACAGCTGCTCGATTTCAATAGCCTGCTCCAGCAGCGCCAGCGCGCGCGGGTAAAGCAGGCGGCCATGTTCGTTAACCACCAGTCGCTTCCCTACCCTGTCAAACAGCTGGACGCCCAACTGGCCTTCGAGATCGGTCAACGCCGCGCTGACGGCAGACTGCGAGAGCGCCAGCATTTGTGACGCCTGGGTCGTCGAGCCGCTTTTCAGCACCTCGGCAAACACTTCCAGCTGACGCAATGTAATGTGCATGGTTGCTTACCACTTATAAAGATTGATTATAAATATATAATCAATTTTATTTTTAAGCCAGCGCGCCGTAACCTTTAGCCAGACAAAGGAGAAGGTTATGTCAGAAATCACCTTACAACATCATCGTACAGTGTGGCACTTCGTGCCCGGCCTTGCGCTCAGCGCCGTCGTCACCGGCGTGGCCTTATGGGGCGGCAGTATTCCGGCAGTGGCCGGTGCAGGGTTCAGCGCGTTAACGCTGGCCATTTTGCTCGGCATGGTGGTCGGGAACACCGTTTACCCCCACATCTGGAAATCCTGTGACGGCGGCGTGATTTTCGCCAAGCAGCATTTATTACGTCTCGGGATTATCCTTTACGGCTTCCGTCTCACCTTTTCGCAGATTGCGGACGTGGGCGTCAGCGGGATTGCCATTGACGTCCTGACGCTGACCAGCACCTTTTTACTGGCGTGCTTTATTGGTCAGAAAGTGTTTGGCCTGGATAAGCAAACCAGCTGGTTAATCGGCGCAGGCAGCAGCATCTGCGGCGCGGCGGCAGTGCTGGCGACGGAGCCGGTCGTTAAGGCCGAAGCCAGTAAAGTGACGGTGGCGGTCGCGACGGTGGTTATCTTCGGTACGCTGGCAATCTTCCTGTATCCGGCCATGTACCCGCTGGTGGCGCACTGGTTTAGCCCGGAAACCTACGGCATCTATATTGGCTCAACCATGCACGAAGTGGCGCAGGTGGTGGCGGCAGGTCACGCCATTAACCCGGAAGCGGAAAACGCGGCGGTCATTGCCAAAATGCTGCGCGTGATGATGCTGGCCCCGTTCCTGATTATCCTCGCGGCCCGTGTTAAACAGCTGGCACCGGCTGGCGGCAGCGAGAAGAGCAAAATCACCATTCCGTGGTTTGCGATCCTGTTCATCGTGGTCGCTATCTTTAACTCCTTCCACCTGCTGCCAAAAGCGGTAGTGGAGATGCTGGTGACGCTGGATACGGTGCTGCTGGCGATGGCGATGGCGGCGCTGGGGGTGACCACGCACGTCAGCGCGCTGAAAAAAGCCGGTGCAAAGCCGCTGCTGATGGCGCTGGTGCTCTTCATCTGGCTGATTGTCGGCGGCGGTGCGATTAACCTCGCCGTGCACAGCCTGATGGCATAAACCATCTCGTCCTTCTCCTGTTAACCCGCTATCATAAGCGTTTCGGGTTAACAGGAGTTTTTTTATGAAATACGTTGGAGCGCACGTCAGCGCTGCAGGTGGCCTGGCGAATGCCGCCATTCGCGCCGCCGAAATCGAGGCGACCGCTTTCGCCCTGTTCACCAAAAACCAGCGCCAGTGGCGCGCCGCGCCGCTCACCGCCGACGTGATTGATGATTTCAAAGCCGCCTGTGAAAAATACCATTACAGGCCGGGCCAGATCCTTCCCCACGACAGCTATCTGATTAACCTCGGGCATCCGGTGCAGGAAGCGCTGGATAAGTCCCGCGAGGCGTTCCTTGATGAAGTGCAGCGCTGCGAACAGCTCGGGCTGACGCTGCTGAACTTCCATCCGGGTAGTCATCTGATGCAGATTGATGAAGATGCCTGTCTGGCGCGCATTGCCGAATCCATCAACATGACGCTGGATAAGACCAAAGGCGTCACCGCAGTGATTGAAAACACGGCTGGTCAGGGCAGCAACCTCGGCTTTAGGTTTGAACATCTGGCGGCAATCATTGACGGCGTGGAAGATAAGTCTCGCGTGGGCGTATGCATTGATACCTGCCACGCGTTTGCCGCCGGGTATGACCTGCGCACCACCGAGGCCACGAAAAATACTTTCGAGGAGTTCGAGCGCGTTGTTGGCTTTAAATATCTTCGCGGTATGCACCTGAACGATGCGAAAAGCGCGTTCGGCAGCCGCGTTGACCGCCACCACAGCCTGGGCGAAGGCAATATCGGTCACGATGCCTTCCGCTTTATTATGCAGGACGCCCGCTTCGACGGTATTCCGATGGTGCTGGAAACCATCAATCCGGATATCTGGGCGGAGGAGATTGCCTGGCTGAAGGCACAGCAAACCGCAGAACAGGCGGCATAAAAAAAGCCGGGTTGCATTAGCACCCGGCTTTTTTATTTCTTAGTGCTTACGCTGCTTTTGCCACAACTTCCGCTTCCGGGCGCTTCAGCACCGCGTAAGACAGGCCTGCCACCAGCGTACCGGCAACAATCGCCAGCAGATAACCCAGTACCGGGGTGATGGCGCCAGGGATCAGCAGGACGAACAGACCGCCGTGCGGTGCCATCAGCTTCGCGCCAATCGCCATGGAGATGGCGCCCGTTACCGCGCCGCCGACGATACAGCACGGCAGAACACGCATTGGGTCACGCGCCGCGAACGGAATCGCACCTTCGGTGATGAAGCACAGGCCCAGCACCAGCGCCGCTTTACCGCCTTCCTGCTGCGCTTTGTCGAACTTACGACGGGCAATAATCGTCGCCAGGCCAAGCGCCAGCGGTGGCACCATACCGGCCGCCATGATCGCCGCCATCGGCGCGTAAGTCTGGGTACTCAGCAGGCCAACGCCAAAGGCGTATGCCGCTTTGTTCACCGGGCCACCCATGTCGGTACACATCATGCCGCCGAGGATTGCGCCCAGCAGCACCGCGTTCGCCGTGCCCATGGTTTGCAGCCAGTGGGTCAGGCCCGCCAGGATACCCGCAACCGGCTTACCAATCAGGTAGATCATCGCCAGACCGACCACCAGGCTGGAGATGAGCGGAATGATCAGGATTGGCTTCAGCGCCTCCATACTCTGCGGCAGCTTCAGCTTCGAGCTAATCAGCTTCGCGACGTAACCCGCGAGGAAACCGGCGATGATACCGCCAATAAAGCCGGAGCCGGTGCTCACCGCCAGCATACCGCCGATAAGACCCGGGGTCAGACCCGGACGGTCAGCGATGGAGAAAGCGATAAAGCCCGCCAGCACCGGCACCATCAGCGCGAACGCTGAACCGCCGCCGATCTGCATCAGCGCAGCCGCAAGCGTCCCTTCTTCTTTAAATGCCGTAATACCAAACGCGAACGACAGTGCGATACACAGGCCGCCCGCAACCACCATCGGCAGCATGTAGGACACGCCGGTCAGCAGGTGACGGTATGCGCCCGCAGACTCTTTTTTGCCTTCGGTCGGCGTTTTTACTGCGCCGGTGGCCTGATACGGTTTGGCTTCTGCCAGGGCCTTATCAAACTCCTGCGCGGTCTTTTTCAGCGCCAGGCCGGTAGAGGTGCGGTACATCGGTTTGCCGGCAAATTTCGCCAGATCCACTTCGATATCTGCCGCCACAATCACCAGATCGGCCTCAGCGACCTCTTCCGGCGTAATGGCATTGCCCGCCCCCACGGAGCCACGGGTTTCAACCTTCACCCACCAGCCGCGTTTTTTCGCTTCGGTTTCAATGGCTTCAGCCGCCATAAAGGTGTGCGCCACGCCCGTCGGGCAGGCCGTGACCGCGACAACGCGTTTCGGACCCGAGGCCGCAGCAGGAGCCGCCGCGACAGGCGCGCTGTAGACGGTCGCGTGACCTTTCGCTTCGCTCAGGAACAGTTCCGGGTGTGCCACCGCGCGATTAATATCGCCCAGCCACACTTTTTTGCCGTTCAGCGCGCTGTCAGCGGGAATTTTATCGCCCAGGACAATCGCCAGTTCGGCATCGCCTGGGTTATCAATGATGTCCAGGTGTGCTTTTTGTGCCGCCGCGCCCAGCAGGGTCTTCGCCATGTAGGCGCGAGCCTGTCCGAGACCGGAGTCAATGATCAGCAGCGTTTTCATTATTCCTCTCCTGCTGTTAGTTAAAAGGTTTTAAGTCAACGCGCGCCATCATCGCGGCTAACTGGGTACGATCGGTAATACCGACATTGCTCTGGCTCACGGCCAGGGCTGCAACGGCGGTGGCAAGACGTAACGTATGTTCACTGGATTCACGCATCAGCAGGCCGTAAATCAGGCCGCCAACCATAGAATCCCCTGCGCCAACGGTGCTCACTACTTCCATTGACGGCGGTTTGGCAATCCATTCACCTGAAGCGTTAACCCACAACGCCCCTTCTGCACCCAGCGAGATCACCACGTGAGCAATACCCTGCTCGCGCAGCGCATGGGCGGCCTCAATCACATCTTTTAATTCCGGCAGCTTGCGGCCTGCCCAGATCTCCAGCTCGCGGCGGTTTGGCTTCACCAGCCATGGAGACGCTTTCAGACCCGCCACCAGCGCATCGCGGCTGCTGTCGAAGATAATGCACGGGCACTGGCTGCGCAGGCGCGTCATCCAGTCGGTAAACGCTTCCGGGCTGACGCCGGACGGCAGGCTGCCGCTGACGCACACCATGTCGAACTGGCCCAGCCAAGTCAGGGAGTCGGTCACAAAGCGCTCCCAGTCAGCTGGCGTCACTTCGAAACCGGAGAAGTTAAGATCGGTCACTTCGCCGTCTTTTTCCGTCAGCTTAACGTTGATGCGGGTACGGCCCTGAACGACCTGGAAACGGTTGGCAATGCCCAGCTCGCTGAACAGCTGCTGGAAGCCATCCTGGTTATCTTTACCGAGGAATCCGCCTACGGTGACGTCGATACCGAGATCCTTGAGCACCTTCGCGACGTTAATCCCTTTGCCCGCAGCATGCAGGCCAGTGGTACGCACAAGGTTAACTTCGCCGCGCTCAATTTCCGGGCAAAACCCCACCAGGTCATAAGCCGGGTTCAGCGTAATAGTCGCAACACGTCTGCTCATTATGCGCCCTCCCCCAGACCTGCCGCGATGGCGTCGCCAATTGCTTTCAGCGCCTGTTCAGCATCTGCGCCCTGCGCGGTGAAGCGCAGGCGATGGCCTTTCTTCACGCCCAGCGCGACGACTTTCATCAGGCTACGGCCGTTGGCCGGTTTGCCCGAACCATCCAGGTTGGTCACGGTAATCTCGCTTTCAAATTGTTTAATGGTGTTGACCAGCATGGTGCCCGGACGGGCATGCAGGCCGTGCTCGTTACGCACCACGAACTCGGCGTTCAGCACGTCGTCCGTTAGCGCGTCGTCGCTGGTCAGCAGCGCCAGCACGGTCGCCGCATCGGCGTTCAGCAGTTTTTCAGCTTTATTGTTCAGCAGCAGATCGCCCAGACGCTTCAACACCGAAACCGGCTGTTCATCGTTCATCGCCACGGTCACCAGCATGGCTGCTGTCTCGCCCTCAACGTCGAACGCGGTGGCGGCGCGGCTCACTGCAATTGCGCTGCGCAGGTTGCCTTCAGTGCTGTCGTTCAGCCAGATGCCCTGGCCGAGATTCAGCGGTTTATCGTTAATCACGCGCGTCACAAAGGTGGCATCAGCGGCACCCGCTTCTTTCAGGCGACCCGCGTTCAGCGCCTGCAGCGTGACCAGATCGGAGGCCACAACATCCAGCGTCAGCGTGTCGTTATCCAGCTTCAGCGCTTCACTCTGTTTTTCGCCCATCAGCAACGCCCGCAGCTCTTCAGCGGTTGTTGCAGACTTCAGCTGTTCCGCCACGGCGTCATCGCTCAGGACATGCGTCAGCTGACGCAGCAGGCCTAAGTGTTCGTCGCTGCTCGCCGCGATACCGATAGCAACATAAGCCACCTGGCCGTCGCCCCAGAGCACGCCCTGCGGGAACTGATAAACCTTAACGCCGGTTTTCAGCACCTGGTCGCGGGTGTCGGTTGTGCCGTGCGGAATGGCAATGCCATTGCCGAGGAAGGTGGAGGTCTGCTGCTCGCGCGCCAGCATACCGTTTACGTAGCCGTCCGCAACGTTACCCGCCTGCACAAGGGCAGCGGCAACCTGACGAATAGCCTCTTCTTTATCCCCGGCCTGAGCGCCCGGGTGAATATCCTGAACAGATAACTGGAACATGGTTCTCCTCTCCTGCTGAAAGTGAATCGTTTCAGCTTACATGAGAAAAAATGCTCTAGCCTGCTCCGTTTGTTAAAACAAGATAGCGCTGAAACGTTTCAAAAAGTCTTGCGCTTTCTGCAATGGCTTGCAAGAAATGTCGTATTTCCGATATCAGAATTTAGAGATACTGCACATTTCTTCTGCGTTCAGCTAAATTTTGCTGAACTTCAGCAAACCAGTTTCAGCTAAGTTCAGCCAGGTGGGGAGTAAGTTGAAATGCCATTTTGATTTTTCGTGGCGTAATTGACTTCACCCACTGTTTATTTTTTAACTGACGGCGTAAACTCCGCCCCTCTCTGTTACTCGCTAATTATAAAACATGCATAACACCCCTGCGGCCACCGCGCCGAAGCCCTTTGATTTGACGTCAACGGCGTTCCTGATTGTTGCCTTCTTCACGGGCATCGCCGGTGCGTTGCAAACCCCGACGCTGAGCCTGTTCCTGACCAACGAAGTTCACGCCCGTCCGGCGATGGTTGGCTTCTTTTTTACCGGAAGCGCCATCATCGGCATTCTTGTCAGCCAGTTTCTCGCCGGTCGTTCCGATCGCAAAGGCGATCGTAAAAGCCTGATCGTTTTCTGCTGTCTGCTGGGGGTGCTGGCCTGCGTCCTGTTTGCCTGGAACCGTAACTATTTCATTCTGCTGTTCATTGGCGTTTTTCTGAGCAGCTTTGGCTCAACCGCCAACCCGCAGCTGTTTGCCCTTGCCCGCGAACATGCCGACCATACCGGGCGGGAAGCGGTGATGTTCAGCTCGATATTGCGCGCTCAGGTGTCGCTGGCATGGGTAATTGGCCCGCCGCTGGCCTACGCGCTGGCGATGGGGTTTGGCTTTACGGTGATGTACCTGAGCGCGGCGGTCGCGTTTGTGGCATGCGGCGCAATGGTATGGTTTTTTCTGCCGTCAATGCGTAAAGAGCCCAAAGTGGCAACGGGCGTGCTGGAAGCGCCGCGTCGTAACCGCCGCGATGCCCTGCTCCTGTTTGTTATCTGCACGCTGATGTGGGGCACCAACAGCCTGTATATCATTAACATGCCGCTGTTTATTATTAATGAGCTACACCTGCCGGAGAAGCTGGCCGGCATTATGATGGGCACCGCCGCGGGTCTTGAGATCCCGACCATGCTGATTGCAGGCTATTATGCGAAGCGTTTTGGAAAGCGTTTTTTAATGCGCATCGCGGCCGTCGCCGGGCTGCTATTCTACGTTGGCATGCTGACGGTCCATACGCCAGCCCTGCTTCTTGCTTTACAGCTGCTGAACGCCGTGTATATCGGCATCCTGGCGGGGATTGGCATGCTCTACTTCCAGGATCTGATGCCGGGGCAGGCAGGTGCCGCCACCACCCTTTATACTAATACCACCCGCGTGGGCTGGATTATCGCGGGCTCGATGGCCGGTATCGTTGCCGAGATCTGGAACTACCACACGGTGTTCTGGATTGCGCTGGTGATGTGTACGCTGACGATTGGCTGTCTGGCGAGGATCAAAGACGTTTAAGGCGCAGTGAGCGCTTCCAGCTCCAGCAGCCATGTCATTGCCTGCGCGCGCGTGCTGCCGCACATTTCAGCTGATGGCTGAAGCCCGGAACAGACCTTCGGGCGCAGGGGAGACTCAAAGATCATACACAGGTTGGATTCAGAGAGCTGAACGCAGCGGGTATTGGCGGGCTTGCCTAATGAACCATTATTCATAGTTTATGATTAACATTGCTGCAGTTCATATCTGGTTTAATTAATCTATTCTATGCCACGCTAAGTTGATCGTATTATATGTTTCCCAGCCTTTATTCGGCTGTAACTTACTAATTTATCGAAATATATAAAGTCAACCTAATCGAACATCAACACCGTTTGAATCTTAAATTCCAAAACAACATAAACTTCATAAACCATGTACCACATTCTTAGTATTTTCAGCATACACAGGAAAAACAGTTTGATTGGAAGCAACAATTTAAGAACTAAAAAAAATAACAAAAACAACAAGAATCATCTAATCATTTGACAAACGAATAGAAAGCACAAATAAAATACAAACATTCACACAATGCCGCACGCCACGAAAAAAAATATAAAATTGGAATTGGTTAATTCATTTTTTAAGACTATCAATGAAGGTGGCAAAAACAATCGCCACCTTCTAAGGCATCACTTGTAGATGTCAGCGTTAATAGTCTTATGCTCTTCTTTTCCTTCCTTCGAAGTAATAACGTAGTACTTTCCTCCCTTTTCATCAACCTTTTGCGAAAGATCATCGTCAGACATTGTAAAACCATCTTCAGTCACTGATAACGTTCCAATTTTGGTATATTTACTTGCATTTTCCGCATCAATTTCCTCAGCAGCAAATACAGTAGTATTAAACATTACCATAAAACAGCAGAAATATTTTGCGAGTTTCATTCGATTACTCCAAGTATTGTAGTAGTAGGTAATAATTTCATAGAAGAAAAATCGGTACTTTAAACTTTACGCGTAACGGGTTAGAGCAAACTATTTTTTAATCGACAGAAAATAACACTTGCACAGTATTAGATTCAGTAATATTAAATATTAGTTATTAGTACTATTATGTCAAGACGCACCTAAAAAATTACATTGTATAATCGAAAAATCAGATCGAGATCACACATACTTTGTTTTTTGAATTTCTCTTGAAAAAAATTAGATGTCTGCTACTTTGAATATTTGTATAGGATAAGAATATTGAAAAAGGACGCGATATATCATGCATAATACATGGTACAAATTTCACGTTTTTTCTGAATCTTTATAGGCCGTTAACATGCAAATACACCCAGTAGCGATAAAAGTAAACATCCTAGCCATTATTTGTGTAATTCTTCCGTTTGGAATAGCTTCTTATGCTGCAGTATCTGATGCAGAAATAAGTAAGCCGATTTTTTCAGAAAACAATGATTCAGTATATTTAAAATTTATAAACAACGACAATTTAAGTGGTGATGAGACTGCGCCGAAGTTGTTTGTCTCATTTCCTGACGGTGCTGAACGAGAGGTAGTAGTTGATACTGGCTCTACAGGTTTAGTGATTTCATCTTCAGCAATACCAAATGCAAATAATTTATCAGCTAGACCAGGTAAAATCACGTACAATAGTTCCGGACGTATTATGATAGGTTCTTGGCTCAATACTACTCTCACAATTGGTGATGGGGAAAAATTCGTATCTACGAATATTATCCCAGTATTGGCTGTTAACGAAATCCAGTGCCTTGCTAAGGCAAGAAATTGTAAACCTGAACTAAACCCTGAGCATGTATCAATGATGGGCATCGGTTTTGATCGAGAAAGTAGCTTGCAGAGCGAAAGCACTCCAAGTACAAACCCCCTTTTAAATACAAAATCAGGAAGCAACAATGGATATACACTAACGCGCAATGGCATATATGTTGGAATTAATAAGGATACAGCCAAAGGATTTTCCTTTATTAAATTACAACCTTCAAATGAAAATAAACACGAATGGATCGCACCGCCAGCTTGTATCAAAATAACTGGTTGGCAAGGGTATCAATGTGGTACTGTCCTTATTGATACAGGAGTAAAAAGTATGTTTTTAACAATACCTAACTATAGTGTTAATGGTGGGCAATTACCTAACGGAACAACATTAAATATTAAACTAGCAGAAGGAATAGAATATGAAATTATTACCGGGGGACACAAAACAAACATTTCTCCCAAAGAGATATTTTTAAACACGACAAGGCAACAAATATTCGTTAATACAGGATTCAATTTTTTAAATAGATATGACATTTTGTATGATTATGAAAATGGTTATTTTCTGTCTCTTATACACATCTGACGCTGCCGACGACGGA